>NZ_DATERI010000122.1:0-28716 GCF_035271705.1 Buttiauxella sp. | reverse complement strand
GTTTAGCCGGATAGCTTACCGCTGGCGCATCTGCAAATTTATCGCCCGCGTGGTAGCTGATACCCGCTTCGGTGGTGTTGGAGAACACAAAACGCATCTCTGGGTTATGTGCCAGCTTAAGGAACGCGTCGTACTCTTGATAGACGTTGATTTCTCTGTTTACTGAGCGAATCAGACGTGCGTCACTTACCGCTTCGCCCTGCTCGTTCAGGCCACGGATAACCGTGGTGTAAAGCCCATCCTGGGTTGATAATGACGGTGGGAATGCACTGTCGATCGGACGTACAATCACCACGCCCGCATTTAAGTCCGTATGTTCATTGAGTAAATCGACTTGCCAGTCAATGAAAGCGCGCAGGAAGTTGCCCTCACCAAACTGGATAATACGTTCAGGATATTGAGCGCCAGGGAAATCATGACGATTTAGAGTTTTCACTATGTTGTTCCTTGGTGTGTACAGGATGAACGACTAGAAATATCCCAAACAAATTATCAGAACCCAACAAAGTGAAACCCCGTTTTGATCAAACAAGAGTTGTTATACCAATTATTTTTGGTACAACAACTCTTGCTTTTGTCTGGTTAACTGTTTGCCGTGCTGATCTGATTGCGCCCATTACGTTTAGACAGATACAAATACTCATCAGCTTTCGCGAGTTGCGAGTTAAACGTATCGAGCAGAGTCTGTTCTTCCGGTATCGTTGCCGCAAGGCCAATGCTCACGGTGATAAACAGCGTTTGTTGCTGATTACGAAACGCAGTGAGTTCAATATCCTTACGGATTTGCTCCGCTATTTCGAGACCTTCCTCGTCTGAGAAAACGCTACAAGCCACCACAAACTCTTCGCCGCCAAGACGCGCCACCAACCCCCTCTCGCCCACAATTTTCGATAAACGGTTGGCAAAAGCGGTTAACACAACATCACCGCATTCGTGACCAAAGCTGTCATTAATGCGTTTGAAGTAATCAATATCCAGCAGCATGACGCAGAGTTTTTGGTGAGGTTGATGCATCAATGGCATTTTGTATTTCAGTGCTTCATAAAGACCGGAACGGGAATAAACACCAGTGAGATAGTCATAATCGGCCCGCAGCGAGACCTGTTTAATCAGCCGATTAATCGCATCAACACTGACGGAAACGATAAGCGGGCAAATCGCCATCGTGGCAATTCCAAGACGTGCGGAGAACATCCCATTCACCACCAATTGTTTATCGGGGTAAATTGCGATGATGGAGTGAGCCAATAAAATAATCTCCGCCCCACCTGTTAATAACGTCACCAACGCGGTCACGGGCAAAGGATAACGAATTGCACACCAGATGAGGGCTGGCAACGGAAACGCCAGGCTACCTGCACCACCAACTGCAACCGATGCGATAACCGAAATGATAACGCCCAGCACGGGGTAAATTTTCGACAGATGAAAATCGGGTAACGTCTTCCACTGCGGCCAGTTCGCCATCAGCAAAAATGGCATCATCAAAACGCCGGTCGAAAATTGTTCGCTAAACCAGTCAGCAAATAGCGAAATGAAATGACGATAATCTGACGCTGGGCCAGTTGATCCTATTGAACCTAATAAAGAACTGAGCAGTGAACCTATCAGACAAGTATAAAAAAGATTAAACGCATTGAGCGCCCAATTGTTTTCATCTTGTGCCCTGGAATATCGCAGTAATAACTGGGCGATGACAACAATAAATACCATATTCGACAGGTTGATTATTGCCGATTGCCATCCCCAACTCGTCGTGAAGGCGTCATACACCACCATTGCGCTATAGCAAATAACGTAATAAAAGGGGCGATTCAGGAACGGGTTGCGTAGAAACACCGCCGCCAGCACCGCATTGAGCGGCCAGAACAGCGACAGCTCATCAATCAGGCGAAGTGATGCGCCAAAAAAATAGAACAATGTGGTAATGACAAATAATTTAACCGCGTTATCCAAATATTTTTTGGGCGAAAAAAACTCAAAGTGACTTTTATTTAACATGCTGTTTTTTTTGCTCATAATTATGCATGTACTGCGTAAAGATTTTACACGCCAGGATGCGTGAAAAAATAAGATTTATCTTAGCATGTTTTATCTGGTTCACCTTGCGGCCAACCAGTAAGTGTGAAACTTGTGTCAAAATTTAAAAGATTGAGCGGCCAATTCGTTGTGCCAAAATTTCCAGTGCAGCGGTTCCGGCTAACGAGTTACCCGAGGTATCCAACTCTGGGCACCAGACCGCAATAGACATCTCATGCGGCACAATGGCGATAATCCCCCCGCCGACACCTGATTTACCGGGCATTCCTACCCGATACGCAAACTCACCGGCACCATCGTACATCCCGCTGGTGACCATCAGCGCATTGATCTGTCTGGCTTGTTGCGCCGTGATAATCGGTTCTTCAAGGTGCAATGCACGCCCCTGATTCGCCAGAAATAAAAAGGTTTTCGCCAGTTCATTGCAACTCATTTTCAGCGCGCAATAGTGGAAATAATTCTGCAAGACGGTGATGACGTCATTATCAAAATTACCAAAGGATTTCATCAGCCAGGCGATGGCCGCATTACGCGCCGAATGCTCGAACTCAGATTTTGCAACGCGGGTGTCGTATGCCAGAAGGGGTTGTTCCGCCATTGCCCGCACCACTTCCAGCATTCGCTGTTTCGGCGCGCTCAAGCGGGTCTGCAACATATCACACACCACCAACGCCCCGGCATTAATAAACGGGTTACGGGGTTTGCCGTGCTCAAGCTCCAACTGGAGTAATGAATTGAAGGGCTGCCCCGAAGGTTCTTTACCCACGCGCGTCCAGATTTCGTGCTCGTCATAACGCGCCATGGCAAGCGACAGACTCAGCACTTTTGAAATGGATTGGATGGAGAATCGCTCTGCCGCATCCCCGGCGCTAAATACCTCGCCATCGACAGTACAAACTGAAATTCCCAGTTTATTGCCAGGAACTTCAGCCAATGCCGGTATGTAATCAGCAACTTTACCCTGACCAATCAGGGGCCGAACCTGCGCAAGAATATCTTCGAGCAATTGATTATCTAACGGACCTGGCACTGCAAACTCCTGAATAGCGGGTATTTTACGCCCGCCAGTATATCAGACGCAGTTCATCACAGGCAGGTGAAAACGCGCAACGGCACTTCCGAGACGAGGAGATTCATCGCGTAACAGCCGGGAGATGACAGGCTTGACGTGGCGGGCAGCATGGCCGCTTACCCACCTATTCTCTAGAGCCGGTCTTTCCACACGGTTTGCACGTTACAGAACTCATGCAAACCAAAATGTGAAAGCTCGCGGCCAAAACCGCTTTTCTTCACGCCGCCAAATGCCACGCGCGGGTCACTGGCACTATAGCCGTTGATAAATACTCCACCGCATTCAAGACGAGCGGCGAACTCGCCTGCTAACTCAGTATTTGCGGTAAACAACGTGGCAGAAAGGCCAAAGTCACTGTCATTGGCCAACTCCAGAGCCTGTTCGGCGTCCCGAGCCACGGTAATCGTTGCCACCGGCCCAAACAACTCTTCGCGAAACGCCAGCATCTCCGGCGTGACATTCCCCAGGACAGTTGGCGCGTAGTAATTCCCTTCACCCGCCAGTTTCTCACCACCCAATAGCAATTTCGCACCTTGATTTAGTGACGTTGTCACCTGTTGATGCAGTTCATCACGCAGGTCATATCGCGCCATTGGCCCAATATACGTGGTGTCGTCAGTAGGCTCGCCTATTTTCAATGCCTGTACCGCGGTGATGAATTGTTCAGTGAATGCCTGGGCAACGCCTTCTTCAATAATGAAGCGTTTCGCCGCCGCACAGACTTGCCCGGTATTCTGATAACGTCCTGCTACTGCCGCTTTTACCGCTTCATTAAGGTCAGCGTCATTAAGCACGATAAACGGATCGGAACCGCCTAACTCCAGAACACATTTTTTCAACGCGGCACCCGCCTGCGCGCCAATCGCCGCACCTGCACGTCCGCTCCCCGTTACCGTAACCGCCGCAACCCGCACGTCGCTAATCGCCTGGCTTACGCCCGAGGGCGTCACATTGATGACTTCAAATACCCCTTGCGGGAAGCCTGCTTCGTCAAACAACTGTTTGATAAGCTGCGCACAACCCATCACGTTCGGCGCAGGCTTGAGCACATAACTGTTTCCTGCTAAAAGGATCGGTACTGCACCGCGCAACACTTGCCAGAGCGGGAAATTCCACGGCATCACCGCCAAAATAACGCCCAATGGACGATACTCAATCACCGCCTGCTGGTTTTCCACCGATGTACTTTCGCTTGCTAACATTGCCGGGCCGTGTTCTGCGTACCAGTCACATAAATTTGCCGATTTAGCCACTTCACTACGAGCCTGGGCGATAGGTTTGCCCATTTCTGCCGTGATCATTTGCGCCACAGCTTCAGCATTGTTGCGCAGCGCAGCGCCAAGTGCGCGTAACTTCGCGGCGCGTTCCGCCAGCGGTACATCACGCCAGATTTTAAAAGCCGAGTGATTCCCGGCAAGCGCATTATCTAACTGTTGCGCCGACTCAAAAGCGGTTGCTGACAGCTGAATGCCGTTAGCCGGATTAATAGAAATAGCGTGTGTGTTCATGATGCCCCCACGGTTGCGTTGATGGACACACTTTAATCCTGAGTGACAATCATGAAAAATGAATAATAATGAGTGAGTCATTCACATATTGAGAAAGGTTTATGGATCTCACCCAGCTTGAAATGTTTAATGCGGTTGCCGAAACCGGCAGCATCAGCGCGGCGGCGGTTAAGGTGCATCGTGTCCCGTCTAATCTCACCACCCGTATTAAGCAACTTGAGGCCGATCTCGGTGTGGAGTTGTTCATCCGTGAAAACCAACGTTTGCGTCTGGCTCCCGCCGGACACAGCTTTCTGAGCTACAGCAAACGTATTCTGGCGTTAGTTGATGAAGCCCGTATGGCGGTTTCAGGCGATGAACCACAAGGTATCTTGACGCTCGGTTCGCTGGAAAGTACCGCCGCCGTGCGGATTCCCAACGTGTTAGCGACCTTTAACCAGCGTTTCCCCAAAATTCAGCTCTCGTTAGCCACGGGGCCATCAGGCGACCAAATTGAAGGTGTGCTGGATGGGCGGCTGTCTGCGGCCTTTGTCGATGGCCCAATCCTACATCCGTTACTGGAAGGGTTTTCGGTCTATGAAGAAGAAATGGTGATTGTCGCCTCCGCAGACCACGCGGTGATTACCCAAGCCAGACAAGTCAGCGGCGCCAGTATTTATGCGTTTCGGGCAAATTGTTCATACCGGCGGCATTTCGAAAACTGGTTCCACGACCAGCAATCGGTGCCGGGGAAAATTCATGAGATGGAGTCTTACCACGGCATGCTGGCGTGCGTCATTGCCGGAGCCGGAATTGCACTGATGCCCCGAAGCATGCTGGAAAGTATGCCAGGTAGTCATCAGGTTTCCATATCGCCACTGCCCGAAGACTGGCGATTCCTGAATACCTGGCTTATCTGGCGACGCGGTGCGAAAACCCGACAACTCGATGCGTTTATCGGGCTACTGGAACAAGCCCCTTAACTGCGCAACATGGCCTGGGATCCCCGAATATTTTTACAATTTAATGAGACTTAAATCACAAAATTGGTTGTACGCCTGGATTGATGGTTTTATGATCACCTTCTCTCCATCCTTTTACTTACCAGCGCGAACACCATTTATGACAATAAGCAATGTTTCACGCAAAACGGCGTGGTTACGCGTCGTTACGCTCGCTGTCGCAGCCTTTATTTTTAACACCACAGAATTTGTTCCGGTGGGTTTGCTGTCTGACATCGCTGATAGTTTTGGCATGCAAACTGCGCAGGTCGGGATCATGCTGACTATCTATGCATGGGTGGTGGCGCTGATGTCTCTGCCCTTTATGTTATTGACCAGCAAGGTCGAACGAAAGCGGCTGTTAGTCAGCATATTCATTGTGTTTATCGCAAGCCACGTGCTCTCGTTCGTCGCCTGGAACTTTACCGTTCTGGTGATTAGCCGCATTGGTATCGCTTTTGCCCACGCTATTTTCTGGTCAATTACCGCATCGCTGGCGATTCGTATGGCACCGGCAGGCAAAAAAGCACAGGCGATGAGTTTAATTGCCACCGGTACAGCGCTGGCCATGGTGCTAGGTTTGCCACTTGGGCGAATCGTCGGGCAGTATTTCGGCTGGCGCACCACCTTCTTCGCCATTGGCGTGATCGCGGCCATTACGCTGTTCTGTGTGATGAAACTGCTGCCTAAATTGCCAAGTGAACATTCGGGTTCGCTGAAAAGTTTGCCCCTGCTATTCAAGCGCCCGGCATTGGTCAGCATATACGCGTTAGTTGCGGTGGTTGTCACCGCGCATTACACGGCTTACAGCTACATTGAGCCGTTTGTGCAAACCGTGGGGGGGTTAAGTGCCAATATGGCAACCTTCCTGCTGTTGGTGCTGGGTGGTGCCGGGATTATCGGTAGCGTGATGTTTGGTAAATTTGGTAATCGACATTCCTCCACGCTCGTCAGTGGTTCGGTCGGTTTGTTGGTGCTGTGTCTCGCGTTGCTGTTACCTGCCGCGCAAAATATCACTCACCTCACGCTGTTATGCCTGTTCTGGGGGATTGCCATCATGCTCCTTACCCTTGGCATGCAGGTGAAAGTTCTGGCGCTGGCACCGGATGCAACCGATGTATCAATGGCTTTATTCTCGGGGATTTTTAATATCGGGATTGGCGCGGGGGCATTGGTGGGGAATCAGGTGAGTCTGCATTTTGATATGTCCAGCATCGGCCTGGTCGGTGCCGTTCCTGCACTGGTCGCGCTTATCGCCTCGGTGTTGATCTTCCGCCGCTGGCCGGTGTCTTTAGAAGAACAACCGCAGCACAGTTAATCGTGATGTCGGGTGGTGCAAGACTCACCCGACATCCCTTTTCTTACTCTTAATGATTCTGACAGCCAGTGATTACCCAGGGAAATGGGTAATTATTTCCAACACGCCGTTAATAATAAACTGCACGCCCATACAGACTAATAAGAAGCCCATCAGACGGGAAATCGCGTCGATTCCGCCTTTACCCACAACTCGCATAATCGCGCCAGAGCTACGTAAACTCCCCCACAAGATAATCCCCACCAAGGCAAAGATTAATGGTGGCGCCACCAGCACAACCCAATAGGGAAAATCGACACCGTGTTCAATCGTTGACGATGAACTGATGATCATTGCGATGGTACCTGGCCCCGCCGTGCTAGGCATGGCAAGCGGAACAAAGGCAATGTTGGTATCCGGTTCTTCTATCAGTTCTTCAGCTTTGCTGTCGGCTTCCGGTGATTCATGCCCCTTTGGCTGCGGGAACAACATCCGAAAACCAATGAAAGCAACAATTAATCCCCCAGCAATACGCAGGCCGGGTATGGAAATACCAAAGGTATTCATCACAACCTGACCGGCGTAATACGCAACCATCATGATAATAAACACGTGGACTGACGCCATCATCGCGGTTTTATCACGTGCCTGTTTGTTCATATCTCCGGCGAGACCAAGGAACAATGCTACCGTGGTTAATGGGTTCGCCAGCGGTAATAACACCACCAGCCCCAAGCCTACGGCCTTAATCAATTCCACCATATTGAGTCCTTAACGTCGGTTGCTTTTGCGTTGCTGAGTATAGCAGCCAACGTTGGTGATTTTCGTTAAAGGATTTGCCTTATTGTTAAAGCTGAAGCGTTTTAGCAATTCGTGTCATCAGCGATTCATCAGGTTGACTTATAGTTGCCTGAGCAATAATATCTGCCGTGATTAAATGTACTTGCCTGGGCAATCAAATGACAAACACTAACAATCTGTTTAACGAAATGATCCCGCTCGGGCAGCTGATCTATATGGTTAACCAGTACAAGGATCGCCTGCTCAACGAGCATCTTTCCCCGCTGGATGTCACCTCACCGCAATTTAAAGTGCTCTGCTCCATCTACCGTGAAGAATGCATTACCCCGATGGCGTTGAAAAAAGCACTTTCCGTTGATCTGGGTGCGTTAACTCGCATGTTAGACCGCTTGTTATGTAAGGGATGGATTGAACGTTTACCTAATCCAAACGACAAGCGCGGTGTGCTGATACGGCTAACGCCTGCAGGAAAAACGCTTTGCGAAAAGTGCCGCAGTCTTTTGGGGCAAAGCATGCATCAAGAACTGATCAAAAACCTGACAGCCGATGAAGCCGATACGCTTTATCACTTGCTATCCAAGGTATTACCGTAAACCTGAAAAGAGGTGAAACGATGTCCAGACGGAACAATGATTCAATAACAATTCAAAGTATTTTGGACTGGATTGAAGAGAACCTGGAAAACCCTCTGTCACTTGAGAAGGTTTCGCAGCGTTCTGGCTACTCAAAGTGGCACCTGCAAAGGATGTTTAAAAAAGAAACCGGTCATTCATTAGGCCAATACATCCGCAATCGCAAATTGACTGAGATCGCTCTCAAGTTGAAACAAAGCAACGAGCCGATTCTCTATTTAGCAGAACAATACGGATTTGAGTCACAACAGACACTTACCCGCACGTTCAAGAATTACTTTTCTGTACCTCCTCATCGCTACCGCGTTGCGTGTTCAGGTGGTGAAGGAAAGTACATTCATCCGCTAAATCATTAACACTGTTAACAAATGCTATGCAACCGTCTGTTCACTCAGACACCGAGGATTTATGAAACGTTTTATCTCCGCTGCAAGCCTGCTTTTGATTCTGGCTTCCACTCATGCTCTGGCGGAGCAATCAAGTCAATTCAATGCCACGCAAGCCAATCAAGGCAACATGATTATCCCAACCTCTGATAACCATGTCGACAACAGCCATATCATGGGCGATAAGTCCGAATGGTTGGGTACGCCCTACTATCAAGAAAACGACAACTGATTATTGACTGCTGGCGGGTATTTCTCATCGCACCCGCCAGTGCTAGCTCACCACCGCCCTGCGAACCCTCAAGCCAAAGACAAAATCGGCGGACGCGCATCGAAGTACAGAAAGCAACTCCTGAAAAACAGCGTCTATACTTCACCAAATCTTCATGCTAAATCTGAATCCCCCCAATTAATCATCAGTAAAAACAATCGATAAAATGGTTTCTTTAACGACGCGTTTTTCCGGCAAGCAACTCTCCATCAGCGTTTTACTGCTCTCTTCACTGCTGCTTACGGTAGGTCGCGGGCTGACGCTACCCTTCATGACCATTTACCTTTCCCAGCAGTACACCATGCCGTTAACGGAAATTGGTATGGCGCTGACGATTGCGCTCACCGCAGGCGTGGTTTTTAGTCTCTGGTTTGGCATCCTGGCGGACAGCTTCGATAAGAAAAAATGCATGCTGCTGGCGATTGTTATTTTCCTCGGTGGATTTGTGGCCATCCCTCTGGTCAATAATGCCATTTTAGTGGTGGTGTTTTACTCGCTAATTAACTGCGCCTATTCGGTCTTTGCGACCGTGCTGAAGGGCTATTTCGCCGACACACTGGAAATTCACCAGAAACCTAAAATCTTCTCGCTCAATTATACCTTCGCCAATATTGGTTGGACGGTTGGCCCACCGATTGGCACGTTGGCGGTGCTTTACAGCACCAACCTGCCATTCTGGTTATCCGGCCTGACGGCAATCATTCCGTTTATCGTGATTAGCCGTTATGTACATAGCGTGCCGGTGAGCGAAATCCAGCAAAGCAGCAGCGTCAGGCTTTCTCCGAGCCTGATGCTCAAAGATAAGTCGCTGATGTATTTCACCCTTTCGTCCTTCCTCGGTTCACTGGTATTCGGCTCTTTTGCCGCCTGTTTATCGCAGTATGCCATTGCCGTCTCGGACTCGAATCTGGCGCAGAACGTGGTGGGTGTGGTGTTACCCGTCAATGCAATGGTCGTGGTGGCTTTTCAATACATGGTCGGCAAACGTATTCGCCCGGACAACATCAAAAAGCTGATGGGCTACGGCACGCTATTTTTTATGGCAGGACTGGCAGGCTTTATGATTTCGGGCGACAACCTGCTGTTATGGGGTTTGTCGGCCGCAGTATTTACTATTGGGGAGCTGATTTTTGCCCCTGGCGAATACATGCTGGTGGATAACATCGCCCCTGCGGGATTGAAAGCGAGTTATTTCTCGGCACAGCAACTGGGGTGGTTAGGTGGCGCATGTAACCCGCTGTTCACTGGCTTAATGCTGACCTGGATGCCGCCGTTTATGTTGTTTGTAGTGTTGATGGTGGCGATTATGCTGGCGTATTGGATGGTCGTGCGAGGGATGGCGGTAAAACCGCAGTTGGCTCTCAAGTAAAAGGTGGATGACGCTCACGCTTATCCACCTTACAACACGATGACACCCGGTGCGCGCCCAATACCTTGCCGCGCGATTCAGATATCGGTTGGACAACGGTGATTCAGGCTGTCACGGATCTGCGACAACCCCATTTTCTGTACGCCGCCTGGCATATTCTCAACAGAAAGCCAGCGTTCAAAGGCTTGCTCGAGGGTCGGCCACTCGCTATCAATAATCGAAAACCATGCGGTATCACGCGTGCGCTGTTTGTACACTATCGCCTGGCGGAACAACCCTTCATAACTAAAACCTAAACGAATCGCTGCCTGGTGCGATGGGGCATTTAAGCTGTCGCATTTCCATTCGTAGCGACGGTAACCTAGCCCAAAAGCGTATTTCATCAACAGAAAATGGGCTTCGGTTGCCTGCACGGTGCGCTGCAACAGCGGCGTATACATCACAAAACCAACTTCCACCACGCCGTTAGCCGGGTCGATGCGCATCAGTGACAGGCTCCCAAGCGCTTTACCACTTCGGGAATCGACAACCGCATAATGCAGCGGATCGTTGCTCTGTGCGGCGCTGGCAATAAAATCGGAAAATTGCTGTTGCTCAGCAAATGGTCCAATACTTAGATACGTCCAGCCACGGTCATCTTTTGCTGTACTCCACGCAGCCCATAAATCCGCGGCATGAACACGAGATAACGGTTCGAGGCGACAATAGCGCCCTTCTAGCGTAATCCGCTCCGGGCGTGGGCAAGGTTTCCACTCGGGAAGAGCGTTGCCCACAGGTTGCTGATATTCATTTGTTATGCCAGTCAATTCAGGCCTCCACGGGCGCATTAATGATAAGTTACCTGAATATAAACAAATTATGGCATAACAAACAGTGCCAAAATTTATGGGGGTTTAGCAGGCCATGTTTAGGGCTACTTACGCTTTAGAACCTGGATAGAATGACTCATTCCACATCCATTTTTTTACTGAATTTTTTGTCTATTTGCCATCTTCCAACTAAGAGAATGCCCCATGTAAAAACACTACAGATTATTATTAACAAAGTTCTCATAGGATAATCCCCTGCTATACCGTCATAGACAAAAAAACATATAATCCCAGCAACCAAAATCAAGCCAACCCTCAATGAGGTGAGCATTAATATAAAAAATGATGGCATGACTATAAATAGCAAATAGACTTTTACAAATACAAGCCCAACACCTCGACTTCTTACAAAATACAACGACTTATATAGCCCCACTGCACTATCATGTATAACACCCAGAAGAAAGCAACAAAATAGCACCATAAATAATTTTAAAGAAAATTTTACAACCCCACTATTTTTTCCATGCAGCATAACTTTGAACCTCCATTTCTGTTATTGGTTTCCTTAGTTCAGAGGCATGAACCTCTCTCGTGGCTTCCTTATATTCAACTATAGGGATTGACTTCCCACTTTCAGAAATAACAACCGGAACATAATCAATTCGCTCATAGAAGAAACGCTTACTGGCATAAAGAGCAGCCCTAAGTACAAAATAATTATCATAGGAGTTACTTTTATCAGCAGCGTCATAATATTTTCCAGACCCCCAGGTAATCCCAGTTGATACAGTATCTGGAATACTATGATATAGCCTATAAGTATCAATCGCGAAAGGAACCTGACCTATCGCATCAGTCCAATATGGATAGTTATCAATCATAACCATCAGGTATTTTGCCCCGCCTTGTGGATGAGCTTTCCAATCCCCTTCGGATTTTGCTCTGTACTGATATGCCGGTCTATCCACCTCTGCAAAATCCACAATATCCTGCCAGCTAAAATGTTTATAGGCAGAATAAGTCTCGGGGTTATCATTCAAATATATCAGCTCATGGTAGTTATCAGCGAGTGGTTCAAACCACTGCCAGGCAGTGTTATCATAAAGTTGTTGTGCTGTCAGGATTTCAAACTTCTCATCAGTCCCTTTCTTTAGTGCCAATGCAAAAAGAATGTCACCATTGCTTCTGGTAATAATCTTACAACTCGGAATGATACAAATTTCGACATGATTCTCAATTGCGGGACGACTCGTAGATTTGAATGTCAGGTAAGTTTTATTCTCTTTGGTACTAAAGGTATACGCCTTACCATTTATTACATGAATAGATTCTTTCACAATAACACATCTCCCTGATGACTTTATTTCCATAATAAACATTCTGGAGTGATATTACGTCAGGGAGAAAATAATACAATTTATTACGCAGTTATATCGCCACCAACCCTCTTACCCCATCCGTTTCCATATTGGCTCCGGCACCCCGTTGAATAATCGAACCGCGTGACATCACCAAATAGCTGTCGGCAAGATCGGCCGCGAAGTCATAAAACTGTTCGACCAATAAAATAGCCATGTCGCCTTTTGCCGCAAGGCTGCTAATAACCTGACCGATCTCCTTAATGACCGAGGGCTGAATGCCTTCGGTGGGTTCGTCCAGAATCAGTAATTGGGGTTTGCAGGCAAGCGCACGTCCAATCGCCAACTGTTGCTGTTGCCCACCGGAAAGGTCACCACCACGCCGCTGTTTCATCTCTTTTAGCACCGGGAAAAGCTGATAAATCTCTTCCGGCACCTGTTTTGCCTCCCGCCCGGCAAAACGCGAAAGCCCCATCAGCAAGTTTTCTTCCACCGTCAGGCGCGGGAAAATCTCACGGCCTTGCGGAACATAGGCAATTCCTGCCTGCACACGCTGGTGTGGTTTGCGGCTGGTAATGTTGGTTTGCTGCCAGTTAACGCTGCCTGATTTCGCGGGGATAAGCCCCATCAGGCATTTTAGTAAGGTACTTTTACCCACGCCGTTACGCCCAAGCAGGCAAGTTACTTCGCCGATGTTTGCTTCAAAAGAGACACCACGCAGAATATGGCTGCCTCCGTAGTATTGATTGAGATCGTTGACTTGCAGCATGGTTAGCTTCCTTTTGCTCATCCACCCAAAAATTACCGCCCCAGATAAACTTCAATCACCTGCTCGTTGGCCTGCACTTGACGCAGTGATCCTTCCGCCAACACCTGCCCTTGATGCAGCACGGTGACATGGTCGGCAATGGTTTCCACAAATCCCATATCGTGCTCTACCACCATTAATGAATGCTTACCTGCCAGCCCGCGAAACAGTTCGGCGGTGTACTCGGTCTCCGCGTCCGTCATGCCGGCAGCGGGTTCATCCAGTAGCAACAAATGCGGTTCCTGGACCAGCAACATGCCGATTTCCAGAAATTGCTTTTGGCCGTGAGAAAGCAGCCCGGCTTTACGGTGGCGTTCAGCGCCGAGGCGCAAAGTGACCAGCATTTCATCGATGCGGTCGCACTGCTCTGAATTGAGTTTCGCCCGCAAACTTGCCCACACCGATTTATCGGCTTTCTGCGCAATTTCCAGATTCTCGAACACCGTCAGCGCCTCAAATACCGTCGGTTTCTGAAATTTACGCCCAATGCCGCGTTTGGCGATCTCCGCTGGTTCAAGGCGTATAAGATCAGTCGATTGATCGTAAAACGCCCTGCCACTTTGCGGCCTGGTCTTGCCGGTTATCACATCCATCAACGTGGTTTTCCCGGCGCCATTCGGGCCAATGATGCAGCGCAGTTCACCGACGCCGATATTGAGCGACAGGTCAGTCAGCGCTTTGAATCCATCAAAACTCACATTGATGTTTTCCAGCATCAGAACCGGATCGGTCTGGTCGCGATAGCGGTCAGATTCATGCTGGCGGGTAAAAAGCGGTTCACCTGGCTGCATTACTTTTCTCCCTTACGCAGTAAACCAATCACGCCACGCGGTAAAAAGAGGGTGACGACGATGAAAATCAGACCGAGAAAAAGCTGCCAGTATTCCGGCACGGCCATGGTGAAGTAGCTTTTCGCGCCATTGACTAAACCCGCGCCGAGGATTGGGCCTATCAGCGTGCCGCGCCCGCCTAATGCCACCCAAATAGCGGCTTCGATGGAGTTAGTCGGTGACATTTCGCCGGGGTTAATAATCCCCACCTGCGGCACATACAACGCCCCCGCCAGGCCGCACAGCACGGCGGATAACGTCCATACCAGCAATTTAAAACCACGAGGATCGTAACCGCAGAATACCAGGCGGTTTTCCGCATCGCGCACCGCGGTGAGCACCCGGCCAAACTTGCTGCGAGCAAGCGCAAAACCGATGCCGAGACTGACGATAAGCAGCATAACTGTGGCGATAAACAAACCAATGCGGGTACTGGTAGCGGTAATCGGTAAGCCGAGCAGCGTGGTAAAACCGGTAAAACCATTGTTGCCGCCAAAGCCCGTTTCATTGCGAAAGAACAGCAACATTCCGGCGTAAGTTAGCGCCTGGGTCATGATGGAGAAATAAACACCTTTTATCTTTGAGCGAAAAGCAAAGAAGCCAAATACGAACGCGAGCAGTCCCGGTACCAGCACTATCAGCGCCAGCGCCCAGGCAAAATGCTGCGTCCCCCACCAGAACCACGGCAATTCATTCCAGCTCAGAAACGACATAAACGCGGGTAGCCCGTCTCCAGCGGCCTGGCGCATCAGATACATCCCCATCGCGTAACCACCCAGGGCGAAGAAAATGCCATGCCCCAACGAGAGCAGCCCGGCATATCCCCACACCAAATCCAGCGCGATGGCGACCACCGCGTAGCACAGGATTTTGCCAACCAGCGTCAAGGTATACGTCGACAAACTCAGTGGATGGCTGGCGGGCAATAGCGTCAGGAACGGTAATGTCAGCATCAGCGCCACAAGCAGCGCCCCCAACACCACCGACGTTCGTGGCGCTTTGCGGGTCAGAGTTAACGTCAGTGGTTGGCTCATCAGTCAATCACCCTCCCTTTGAGAGCAAACATGCCTTGCGGGCGTTTCTGAATAAACAGAATGATCAGCACAAGGATGAGGATTTTCCCGAGCACCGCGCCAATTTGCGGCTCGAGGATTTTGTTGAAGATACCCAACCCAAATGCGGCGGCAACGGTTCCCGCCAGCTGGCCAACGCCACCAAGCACCACCACCAGGAAGGAGTCAATAATGTAACCCTGGCCCAGTTCAGGCCCGACGTTACCGAGCTGTGAAAGCGCCACGCCACCAAGACCCGCAATCCCTGATCCCAGACCAAACGCCAGCATATCCACACGACCCGTTGGCACGCCGCAGCAGGCCGCCATAGCGCGGTTTTGCGTCACGGCACGCACATTCATCCCCAAACGGGTTTTATTGAGCAGCAGCCAGGTAAACAGCAACACCAGCATCACGAAGCCAATCACTACCAGACGATTCCACGGCAAAATGAGATTCGGCAACACCTGCACGCCACCAGAAAGCCACGCGGGATTCGCCACTTCCATGTTTTGCGCACCAAACACCATGCGCACAATTTGGATAAGCATCAGGCTGATACCCCAGGTTGCCAGCAGCGTTTCCAGTGGGCGACCATAAAGATGGCGAATAATCGTGCGCTCCAGCATCATGCCAATTCCGGCGGTAATCGCGAACGCCACCGGTAGCGCCACAATGGGGTAAAATGTCAGCCACTGCGGCGCGTATTGCTGAAAAGCACTTTGCACCATCCAGGTGGCATACGCGCCAAGCATCAGCATTTCGCCGTGTGCCATGTTGATAACACCCAGCAAACCATAAGTAATCGCAAGCCCGAGTGCTGCGAGCAGTAAAATAGACCCCAGAGAAAGCCCCATAAACGCCTGGCCGAGAATGTCGCCAAGCATTAAACGATGCTGAATTTTTTCCAGCCCCTGGCTTGCCGCAGTACGTACCTGCGCGTCGCTTTCGTTTTGGGGGTCGGTGAGCGGTTTTAGCAGCGCCTGGGTATCCGGGTCGGTGGAGTGGCTCAGCAGTTCGACCGCATTCAGGCGTACTTTGGCGTCGGTGCTGGTGAGTTGCAGGCGAGCCACCGCACCTTCGAGCGCGGTACGGACATCCTCGTCCTTCTCCACTGTAAGTCGTTGTTGTAGTAGCGGGAGTAAATCCGGCTGTGCGTCACGCTGGAGTGCCTTTGCCGCCTGTAAACGCTGCGTGACATTGTCACTTACCAGCTGATGGCTAGCCAGTGCGCCGCCTGCCAGAATACGTAAACGGTTGGTCAGCCGAAGTTTCTTAACCTCACCTGTCGGCTCTTTTACTTCGCCAAGTGGCGTGATTGTGGAATCGTTTTGCGCAAAAGCGTGATGTTGTGTGTCTATTACCAGACTTTCTTGCACCAGCGAACTCAGTAGCGGTAGGCGTTTGGCATCGGGAGCAGACGCCCAGCTTTGCAGCAGTTTGGTCTGCTGGGTACGGTTTGCCGCTGCAAAATCCTCAGCATCGCCCGCACGGGCGAAACACGGCAGCAACCAGGCCGCGATGAGCAGCCAGCGTACAAGTTTCATGGGCGTCTCCTTTACCCTTGATACTTCAAGTTGTGGGTGCGTTGGCTGCCCGCCGTCCCCCCAGTCACAGAGTTATCTATGCTCCTGGGGGCTTACGCGTTTGCCGCCTTCCCACAACTCGAAATATTTTAGGTAGGTAAATTTTCCCTAACGCATGCGCCAGGATTAAGGCTAGTTGTTCGCCATTTTCACAGGCTCGTCAGACTTCTTGTCGTTGCCGGTGATGAACGGGCTCCACGGTTGTGCGCGTACCGGAGCGTCGGTTTGCCACACCACGTTGAACTGGCCGTTACCTTCAATTTCGCCAATCATCACAGGTTTATGCAGATGGTGGTTGGTGGCATCCATCGTCAGAGTAAAACCAGACGGGGCTTTGAAGGTTTGGCCTGCCATCGCGGCACGGACTTTATCGACGTCAGTGGTACCGGCTTTTTCCACCGCTTGCGCCCACATATGGATACCGACATAGGTCGCTTCCATCGGGTCATTGGTCACAACCGTGTCAGCATTCGGCAGCTTGTGGGCTTTGGCATAGGCTTTCCACTCGGCGACAAACGCTTTGTTGGTTGGGTTATCAACCGACTCGAAGTAGTTCCACGCCGCCAGGTTACCGACCAACGGTTTGGTGTCGATGCCGCGCAACTCTTCTTCACCCACCGAGAACGCGATGACCGGCACATCGGTCGCTTTCAGCCCCTGATTTGCCAGCTCTTTGTAGAACGGCACGTTGGAATCCCCGTTGATGGTGGAGATGACTGCCGTTTTCCCGCTGGCGGAGAATTTCTTGATGTTAGATACGATGGTCTGGTAATCGCTATAACCAAACGGGGTATAAACTTCTTCAATATCTTTATCCTGAATGCCTTTGGAGTGCAGGAACGCACGCAGGATTTTGTTGGTGGTACGCGGATAGACGTAATCCGTGCCCAGCAGGAAGTAGCGTTTCGCCGCCCCGCCGTCTTCGCTCATCAGGTATTCCAGGGCAGGAATCGCCTGCTGGTTGGGTGCGGCACCGGTATAGAACACATTTGGCGACATCTCTTCGCCTTCGTATTGCACCGGATAGAACAGTAAACCGTTCAGCTCTTCAAACACTGGCAGTACTGATTTGCGTGAAACCGATGTCCAACAGCCAAACACCACGGCCGTTTTGTCCTGGCTCAACAACTGGCGTGCCTTTTCAGCGAACAGCGGCCAGTTAGAGGCCGGGTCGACCACCACCGGTTCGAGCTGTTTACCCAGCACGCCGCCTTTGGCGTTAATGTCGGCAATCGTCATTAACGCCACATCTTTTAATGGCGTTTCAGAGATGGCCATCGTGCCGGACAGCGAGTGCATAATGCCGACTTTGATAGTGTCTGCGGCCTGCGCATTGAAGGCCAAACCCATGCTGATAACAGACGCGGAGAGCGCGAAGGCTTTGATGAAGGTGCGACGTTGCATAATGTATACCCCAATTAACCCTTCATACTTCAAGCTGCACCTTTGTTGGCTACGTTCACTTGCCCGAATCACTTAGTTCACTAAGCTCATCGGGACTCGCTCTCTTGCCGCCGCGATGCAACTCGAATTATTTTGGGTTTTAACCCGTGTTATCGAATAACCCCATGCTTCGCCTGATGAAGCATATGGAGAGTAATTTGACGAACCTCTTTCTGACTTGCGGCTATATGGTCGTGTAAGCGGGTTTGTGCCTCCTGAAGTTGACGGTTCAAAATAGCGAGCAAAATTTGCCCATGTTCGAGATAAGTAGCACTGACTCGTGGGCGTTTGGTGAAGTCCAGCCGCCGCACAATACGGATTTTTTCGGTAATTTCGCGATGGACTCGCGCCATTTCCGGGTTGCCTGTCGATTCAACGAGCGTCATATGAAAAACTTCGTCGTGGCAGGCAACTTCTGCGCCATCCTCCAGTTGTGGCGCATCAAGCCAGAACTGCTTGAGCGTCTGCAACGGTTGCGGGTGGTTATCCGCAGGCAAGATGCACAGGCGCTTGACCGCCTCGAGTTCCAGCACAATGCGCAGATCGTAAAGCGATTCCAGATAATCAAAGTCCACGGCTTTTATCTGCCAACCACTACGCGGCTGGACTTCGACATAACCTTCTTGTTCCAGCGCATACAGTGCCTGGCGAACCGGGGTCCGGCTGGCGGCCATACGCAGTGCGATGTCGTTTTCGCTAAAGCGGTCACCTGGAAGTAACTGGAAATCGAAAATTTCCTGTTTGAGTTGGCGGTAGATACGTTCAGCAACGCCTTCTGGTTTCTTAGTGGTTTGCATGTTTCACCGCCCTACAGCTCACTCACACCGCATCCAGCCACAGCAACGCATCACCCGGCCCTACTGGGCGGCCTTGCTGGCAACTGATACGCAACACGGTACCGTCACAAGGTGCGGCGACCATCAATTCCATCTTCATGGCCTCCACCACAATCAACGGCTCGCCTTGCTTCACGCTTTGCCCAGGCTCGACAAGGATCTTCCAGATATTGCCGTTCAGGTCAGCACTCACCAGATGGCCTTCCTGATCTTCAATCACCTCTTGTTCGGCAAGCATGGCGCTTTCGACGGCAGCACTTTCCTGCTCTTTCCAATTCGCCACTTCGCGGTCAAATGCGTGCTGTTGACGATGGCGGAAATCTGCGATGTCATCGGCGTTCTCATTGAGGAACTGCTGGTATTCAGGGAAATCGAATTCCGCTTCTTCAACGCGTACCTGCGCACGCCCTTCGCGGAATGCGCTGCGCAATTCGGTCAGTTCATCCTCCGTCACCGGATAGAAGCGCACCTGGTCGAAGAACTTCAGCAGCCAGGGTTCGTCGCCAAACTGTTCGTTCTTCAGGAATTTGTTCCAGATAGGCAGCGTGCGCCCCACCAGTTGGTATCCCCCCGGGGAATCCATGCCGTAGATGCACATATACATGCCGCCAATCCCAACGGTGCCTTCGGCAGTCCAGGTACGCGCCGGGTTATATTTCGAACTGAGTAAGCGGTGGCGTGGATCAAGCGGCACCGCACAAGGTGCGCCGAGATACACATCCCCGAGGCCGAGCACCAGATAGCTGGCGTCAAAGAGGATTTTCTTAACCTCGTCGCGGTGTGCGAGGCCATTGGTGCGCTGAATGAAATCGACGTTATTAGGCAGCCACGGCGCATCCGCACGGACGGTTTCCTTGTAACGCTCGACGGCGGCAAGTGTGGCGCTATCCTCAAAGGCCATCGGCAAATGCACTATGCGCGACGGGATTTTGAGTTTCTGGACGTCGCCAAGCTGTTTTTCCAGCCCCAGTAGCAAAGTGAGTAACTGCGACTGCGAAATATGCTGGCTGTCGTAACGCACCTGTAGCGAACGGACTCCCGGCGAAAGCTCTTCAATGCCCGATGTTGCGGTCTGTTTGATGGCGTTCATAAGAAGGTAAATACGCAGGCGCAACGCCAGATCCAGCACATTGTCGCCGTACTCGATAAGCAGATAGTTATCCCCCGCCTGGCGGTAAACCACAGCAGGACAATCGCCTTGAGCCTGCCGTTCCGCCAGCACCGCCGCACTTGAGGTGGTGGTCGGTGAAATTGACGGATGCAAATCCGGTAGCGTTAAAACATGCAGCAGATTGGTCACCGCCACATCCTGGGCTATCTCCAGCGATTGCGCGTGGTCAAAGGTAATGGCGTGGAAACGGATACGGTCACCAGGTTTTACCTGCCCGACTTTCCATAATTCCGCTTTGGCGATAGTGACCGGGCAAACAAACCCGCCAAGGCTTGGGCCGTCACGTGTCAAGATCACCGGGAAATCACCGGTAAAATTCACCGCGCCAATCGCATATTCGCAGTCGTGAACGTTGGAAGGATGCAGCCCTGCTTCCCCCCCATCGGCACGTGTCCACTCGGGTTTCGGCCCCATGAGGCGCACACCCAGGCGGTTGGAGTTGTAGTGAACTTGCCACTCGGATTCAAAGAATGTTTGCATTGATTCTGGGGTGAAAAAATCGGGTGCGCCGTGCGGCCCGTACAGCACGCCGATTTCCCAGACATCGCTGTATTTTGGAATAACCGCAGGTTCTGGCGTTTGCGGTAACGAAATCGGTGCAGGGGTGGTACACGCAGGCAAGCATGGCTGGGAAATCGCCAGCACATCGGCCACGCGTAAGGTCCGTCCAGCATGGCCGCCAAACTGCCCGAGGGCAAAGGTTGAACGGCTGCCAAGATAAACCGGCACATCAAAACCGTTACGCACCGCCAGATAGGTACGGCAACCGGAGGTCGCACGCCCCAGTTTCAAGGTTTGCCCCGCTTTGACGATAACCGGATGCCAGTACGTTACGGCCTCATCATCAAGCGTTGCCGGGCAATCAGCCCCGGTTAAGGCGATAATCGCATCGCTGTGAAAACGCAGCGTCGGGCCTTGTAAGGTAAATTCCAGCCCGGCGGCGGAGGGGTGATTACCGACAATCCGGTTTGCCAGACGGAAGGCAAAATCATCCATGGGGCCTGAGGGTGGCACGCCAATATCCCAGTAACCGAGGCGGCCTGGGCTGTCTTGCACGCTACTCCAGGTACCGGGTTCCAGTACTTCAATGGCATGCGCCTGATAAACCACGCTATCGAGTAAGCGCGTCCACATCACGCCGGCTTTAAATTCAGCCAGTTGTACGATTTGACGCAGGTAATCGAGATTGGTGGCGATGCCATGTAAACGCGTGGCCGCCAGAGCCGAGTTCAGTTTACTTAACGCTTGCTGACGATCGTCACCGTAGACGATCACTTTTGCGATCATGGGATCATAGAACGCGCTGACTTCGCTGCCCGTACTGACCCAACCGTCAACACGCACATCTTCCGGGAAAAACACATCCGTCAACACACCAGGGCTTGGCTGGAAGTTTTTCAGCGCATCTTCAGCGTAGATGCGCACTTCTATTGCGGCCCCTTTCGGCGCTTGCGCCATGCGCTGCCAGTCTAATGTGACGCCGGCCGCCACGTTTACCATGCACTCAATCAGATCAAGACCTGTGACCATCTCGGTGACAGGGTGTTCAACTTGCAAACGGGTGTTCACTTCGAGGAAGTAAAAGGCGTCACGCGGGGCGTCGTAGATAAACTCCACGGTGCCGGCGCTGCGGTAATTCACGGATTCACCCAACGCTACGGCAGCGGCATGAATCGCTTCACGGGTGGCCTGGGGCAAGTTGGGTGCCGGTGTTTCCTCAACCACTTTTTGATTACGGCGCTGTAACGAACAATCGCGTTCACCCAGAGCCAGCACTTTGCCTTTGCCGTCACCAAAAATTTGCACTTCGAGATGGCGCGCACGGTCAACAAAACGCTCGATAAACACCCCATCGTCGCTGAAAAACTGCTGCCCCATACGCTTCACGCTTGACCAGGCGTCAATCAATCCCGCTTCATCTTCACAACGCGTCAGCCCAATTCCCCCACCGCCCGCGGTAGTTTTTAACATCACCGGATAGCCAATTTCCGCCGCCGCCAGTTGCGCCTCTTTGAGCGTCAGCAACAGCCCAGTGCCCGGGGTCATCGGCACATTGGCTTTAAAGGCCAGTTCTCGGGCGCGATGTTTCAGGCCAAAATCGCGGATTTGCCCGGCCGTTGGGCCGATGAAAACCAGGCCGTTATCAACACATGCCTGCGCAAACTCGGCGCGTTCGGACAAAAATCCGTAACCGGGGAATATTGCCTGCGCCCCAGAAGCCAGCGCTGCGGCAATGATTTTCTCAATATCGAGATAGCTTTCAGCCGCCTTTTCGCCACCCAGCGCAATGGCGATATCGGCATCCACCACATGTTGGGCATTAGCGTCCGGGTCGGAGTAGACCGCAACACTTGCGATACCCATTTTCTTCAGCGTTTTAATCGCGCGAACGGCGATTTCACCGCGGTTTGCTATCAAGACTGAGCTAAACATGATGTTCTCCTTAGGCGCTGTGATGACGAGCAAGCCAGGCTTTCCAACCGCCCCACGCGGTGATATCTGTGGCATCCGTTAATGCTGCGGGTTCGCAAATAAACCCTTTCACTTCCCTGCCGTCTTCAAGCGTCAACGTGCCTATGCCCAGTGGCGCCGGGATTTCCGCTACAAATTCACCAAAGCGAGCTAGCGGGATATCCCACAGTTCAACGGCAATGGGCTGCCCCTCGGCACTGCGAGCGAGTCCCGGTTTTGGCGGCTGGGTATTGGCTAATGCGTAAAGACGGTAATTGGCGGCAGTGCGCGATTCTTCGATAAACACCGCATTGCGTGTGGTGAGCTGGTGGTTTAACGGCATGCCGCGCAGGTGCGCACCGACCATGGCTACGCGCACGTGGTTTGGCGAAGTTTTTACGCCATTGTTTGCGGAGCTACTCGCAGAAAACGGTTTGTCGGTCGCACCCAGTGGCAGATTCAACGCTTGTTGCCAGTGTTTGCCGAAGTGGCTCAGCGCCTGGTCATGCCATGCAGGGGCAATAAGCGTTATCCCTGCCGGTAAGCCGTCGGCACGGAAATCAGCGGGCAGCGCCAGGGCGCAGAGATCGGCAAGATTGGTGAAGTTGGTGTAAGTCCCAAACTGGGAGTTATAACGCACCGGCTCCTGAGCCATTTCTGCAAGGGTATGAATGGTTGGCGAAGTAGGCACGACCAGCGCGTCAAATTCGCTCAGTTGCGCATTAATCTTTTGCGCTAATTCAGCGCGGGTGTATTCCGCCTGCCAGGCATCACAGGCGGTGTAGTTCAGGCCATTTGCCACGATGCCGCGCACTATAGGGTCCATCGCTTCGGGCTGATTTTTGAAGATCTCACCCACGGCCACCGTACGTTCAGCCACCCACGCACCGTAATAGAGCTGTTGTGCTAACTGGTTAAAAACGCTGAAATCAATCGGCACCAGTTCTGCACCCAACTGCTGCAAACGTACCAGTGTCCTGGCGAATGCGGCTTCGCTGTCGGTATCGCCAAAAAACTCCAGTATGTCGGGAATGGCAAAACGCAGCTTTTCACTAAAACGTGCCGGAGCGGTTTGCGGGTGGGTGCGAGAGTATGCATCTTGTGAGCAGTAACCGCCCGCCACTGCGGCAACAGTTTCGGCATCTTCAACGGTCAGGGCGAATATCGACACGCAGTCGTTCAGGCGGCAGGCAGGCACGACGCCCGCGGTAGAAATCCAGCCTTTGGTCGGTTTCAGCCCCACGATATTGTTAAAACCCGCCGGTACGCGCCCAGAGCCCGCCGTATCAGTGCCTAACGAAAAGCACACCAGGCCTCGCGCCACTACGGATGCCGAACCGGAACTGGAACCGCCGCTGACATATTCTGGGTTGAAGGTGTTTTTTACTGCGCCAAACGGGGAACGCGTCCCCACCAGCCCGGTGGCAAACTGATCAAGGTTGGTTTTACCCACCACAACCGCGCCTGCGGCTTTCAGGCGAGCAATGACAGTCGCATCTTTTGCTGGTGTGTAAGTAAATTCACGACAAGCAGCACTGGTGGGCATTCCGGCAACATCAATATTATCTTTCGCCGCAAAAGGCACACCTAATAAAGGGAAGTCGCTCGCTTGTTTTTCACCAGAATTAATCACCTGGAAAATAGAGGTTAATTGCGCATAAATTTCGTCACGCGTAGCGATATATATCCAGGCGTTATCTTCACGGTTGAAATCCGCATCTAACTGCTGATAGGCCGCCACAAGTTGTTGTGGGTTCTGGCGGTAACATGCTACCCATTCAGACAAAGTTGCTACTGACATAAACTGGAATCCCATCTGGTATACAAGATGGGATGAATTAAGCATTAACCATGCCAGTTATTTAAATTACTGTATTTCAAGGAAATGAATTGAAGTATAATATTTACTTATTGTTTATTTGCACCACTGCGGCGCGTTATTCATTTTATTTAACGGTAATGGTGCACTTGATGATGCGAGGCTGCAAATAAAACAATGTTGTTAACCCTGTTAATATCAGCGATGGGGTTTATTTTTGCAGATATTGCTGCCCCCTTCTGTCACGCTTTACTGCCGAGATAGCCATTAGGGGCTGAGGGCATATTTCCCGCCGAACTGGCGGGAAACGTTTATACGATGGTGCCGCCTTTTGTTAAAGTTTCGCGGCGTGCTTCAGATTCGGCTTTTTGATGATGACCTTTTTGTGCAATGGCGATACGTAAACGTTGCTGCTGTTCGTAACGCTCTTCACGGCTCAATTCGGTATCGTCGCTCAAGACAATCAGCAGTTCATTCATATGTTCGATAACATTTTCTACGATCGCCGCATCTACGCGGGCGATAACATCTTCAAGATGCGCCATAACTCTCTCCTTAATTTTCGGCTTAATCGTGTAATGGTGGATGACGTTCACCGCCAATCCACCCTACAACAGCTTTTGTAGGTCGGATAAGCGTGAGCGTTATCCGACATTAACCTGAGTGTTAATTCAATTTCGCTTTCGAGAAATCGCTACCATTGGTGCTGACCGTGTAGCCCGTCACGTTGCTGCGCGTGGCGTAGAAGGTTTTGCCATTCGCCAGTGGGATCCACGGCGCTTGCTCATAAAACACTTCTTGTGCCTGCTCGTAAAGCTTGGCGCGAGCCGCAGGGTCGCTTATCAATTTCGCTTGCTGGGTCAACGCATCATACTTTTTGTCGCACCAGCGGGCGGCGTTCGAGCCACTTTTGATACTGCCACAACCCAGCAGTGTATCAGCAAAGTTATCTGGGTCGCCGTTATCGCTCATCCAGCCAAACAGTGCGGAGGAGTGTTCGCCCTTGCGCATGCCGGACAGGTATTCGCCCCACTCGAAAGTGACGATTTTGGCGTTCACACCGACTTTTGCCCAGTCAGCCTGAATCATCTCAGCGATGCGACGTGAGTTCGGGTTATACGGGCGCTGCACTGGCATTGACCACAAATCGGTTTCGAAGCCCTTCTCTAATCCCGCTTGTTTCAACAAGGCTTTCGCTTTTTCTGGATCGTAGCTGCGATCGCCCAGATCTTTATTAAAACCTAACATCGCAGGGGGAATCGGTGATTTTGCAATGGTGCCGGAACCCATAAACACGGCATTAATAATCGATTGTTTATCGACAGCGTAATTCAGTGCCTGGCGGACCAGCACGTTATCAAACGGTTTTTTAGTGGTGTTAAACGCCAGGTAACCGACGTTCAGTCCATCGACGGTGTGCAGCGCCAGGTCTTTATTCGCTTTGATGGCATCAAACTGGACCGGTGACGGCGCCGGGATAATCTGGCATTCGTTCTTCTGCAATTTCGCCATTCGGGTTTGCACATTTGGCGTGATGGAGAAGATCAGGTGTTTGGTTGGCACTTCACCGTTCCAGTAATTCGGGTTCGCCACATAGCGAATCACCGAATCCACTTTGTATTCCTGTAACGCATACGGGCCGGTGCCGATAGGTGCGGTATCCACCTTCTCTGGCGTGCCCGCTTTGAGCATGGCGTCGGCATATTCCGCCGAAAGAATCGAAGCAAAATCCATCCCCCAATCGGCGAGGAATGCCGCATTAGGCTGGCTCAGAGTGAACTGGACGTGATGGTCATCGATTTTTTTCACCTCCGTGATGAGCTTATCGAAACCCACATCATTGAAGTATTCATAATTCGCTTGCGAGACATTGTGATACGGGTTTTTCGGGTCTTTCTGGCGCATCACCGAGAAGACCACATCGTCTGCGTTAAAATCGCGCGTCGGTTTAAATGCTTTATTACTGTTGAATTTCACACCTTTACGCAGAGTAAACGTATAGGTTTTACCATCTTTGCTGATGTCCCATGCGGTTGCCAGTGACGGTACCGGCACGTTATCGCTTGGGCCAAATTCTACCAGGCGGTTGTACAGCGTTTGTGAGCTGGCAACAAAAGTGGGGCCGGAACTGGCGATTTGCGGGTTGAAAGATTCTGGAGAGGCTTCTGAACAGTAAACCAGTGTGTTATTTGCGGCGGCAAATGCGCCGCTTGCAGGTAATAAACTGGTTAATAGCAGCGCGAGAAGTGTTTTCCCTGTCGACATATTTTTGCCTTTTGTTGGTACTTGCCAAATGAAATGGGGTGAGACTGATTTTGCCAGGTATTCGACCTGGCTTTTAGGAGATCAATAACACCATAGACCATCGTCGCTGACAAATAACAAAAGGCTCTCAGGTTATTCAATACCAGCGAGATTTGTGCAGTTTTACGCCAAAGGCAGCACGATATCTCGCCAGCAGCACTTACAGTAACGCAACAAACCGCTGAAGGATCGCGCGCGAAGTGGGTGTATCGCTGACTTTTCCCAGCAGCGCATCGCGGTCTTTGCCTTTCATCGCCACCCTTTCACTCCGGCTGGTAATGATTTTATTCATGACGGGTGCACTAAATTCCGGGTGGAATTGCACCGATAACGCACTCGGTGAATAACGGATAATTTGGTGTGGGTCGTGGCTGGATGCGCCTAATACCACCGCATCTGGCGGCAGAGTCAGCACGCTTTGCTCATGGCTTAAAAAGGTATCAAAGCGGTTTGGTAGGCCACTGAGCAATGGGTCATGAAGTGCTGCATCATTAAGCGTGACGGGGATTTGCCCGACTTCACTACCCTGCGGGTGATAATCCACGACGCCACCCAGCGCATAGGCCATCAACTGGTGCCCGTAACACACACCGAGCAGCGGAATATCTGCCTGAATCATTTCCCGTAGCCACTGTGCGGTGCGCTCACTCCATTCTTCATGTGCGGTCACCATCGACCACGAGCCTGAAATCACCGCGCCGCTAAATGTCCCAGCGGCGGGCAGCGCCTCGCCTTCAAACGGGCACACCACGCGAACAGGGCCAACATCCCCTAACGCGGCGTGAAACCATTGCGGTTGCTCGCCCACGGCCTTGCGAATATCTAAAGGTGGATGCCCCATTTGGACCAGTAATAACGGTAATTTTTCTGTCATTTATTGAGCACTCCCAAGCGTTTTCCAAGAATAATCAGTAGCACAAAACGTGATAACGCCCCAAGGACTTAAGTGCAATCGGTCGATAATTAGAAAAAATACCCGTCTCTTCCACCGTTTACTTGTGCAAAGAATCAGTAAAGTGGCAAGCGTGAAGATGGCTCAGATGGAGCTGAAAACAGCGGGATTGATGACGTGGCAAAAACATTATTGCGCAGCGGGTGCCTGGATGACTTTCTTTCGCTTGGCGAAAACGGGCAAACGGTGTTCGACTCAGCGCTCCAAATTCGTGAAACTTTGCGCTTACGCAAACAGCAGGCTGTCGTCGACAGTCTGGCAATACCTCAGCCAAACGATGAAGGCGACCGGGTCGACTGGTATGCGCCTTTTGAAGGCTCCGTCGTCAGTTGGGCTGCGGCCAGCGACGAACAACGCAAAAAAGCCCTGCGCTATCTCGATAACTGCCAGGCCAACGTCGCATCGCTAGTTCAGCGCTGCCAGCAGGCTGAAAAAACCGCCATCCAACTGTTTGGTTCGTTGCTCGCCAATGCGTTGCAATTCCCGGGCAACCAATATGTGTATCTTGTGGACGGGAAACCCGTGTTGACGTTTTGGGGTTTTGTAAACCTCAATAGTAGCGCCCGCACCGATGCACTGGATTGTTTGCGCATCAATGAAGAGCATGAACCGGTTATCGAGTTCATTCCCGAGGCGCCGCCTGCCCCCGCAGTGATTGTGCTGAGCGAGCCGGATGAGCCGCTCTACTCAATCGCGCCAGTGGTTGTTGCCGAGCCAGTTAGCGAAACGCTACCGTTACCAGAACCCGTTCCTGAAATCATGCCTCAGGTTCTGCCCGCTAAAAAGCCGACGCGTTGGGTGCTACCGGTGGCGGCCGCCATTGTCGCCTGCATCGCCGCACCACTCACTTATTATTGGGTATCGGCACCCCACGCAGAACCTTTAGAAAAGGTAGCGGAGGTTGTTAAACCGAAGGATATCGCACCTAAGGTGATTCA
>NZ_DATERI010000121.1:0-3394 GCF_035271705.1 Buttiauxella sp. | reverse complement strand
TATTTTGTTCGACTTGTCTCACAAAATCCTCAGCGGAGGGTTATATTTATCTTATCTATATCATGTTTGAGAACAGGGAAATTATGATCCGTTTATCCTCGCTTGCCCTTGTGCTTACTGCCATGACCTGGAGCGCACAGGCGGTAACCTATTCGCTTCCGCCTGTGGGGAGCCGCCTGGTCGGTGCGCCGCTAACGGTGACCATTCCTGAAAGGAATACCCAGCCGCTGGAGTTTTATGCTGCGCAGTATGGGCAAGGGTTCACTAATATGCTGGAAGCCAATCCAGGTGTCGATCCGTTCCTGCCAAAATCCGGTACCCCGTTGACCATTCCGCAGCAATTGATTCTGCCGGACACCGTACGTCAGGGCATCGTGATAAACGTCGCTGAAATGCGGCTTTACTACTACCCGGCAGAGGGGAGCACGGTGGAAATTTTGCCTATTGGTATCGGCCAGGCAGGGCGTGAAACGCCACGTAACTGGGTAACGAGGGTGGAGCGTAAGCAGGAAGCACCTGCCTGGACTCCGACGGCGAATACCCGACGCGAGTATGCGAAAGAGGGTAAAACCCTGCCAGCATTCGTGCCGCCGGGTGAGGATAACCCGATGGGACTGTACGCGATTTACATCGGCAAGCTGTACGCTATCCACGGCACTAACGCCAACTTTGGTATTGGCCTGCGTGTCAGCCAGGGCTGCATCCGCCTGCGCAAAGACGACATAAAATACCTGTTCGATAACGTGCCGGTGGGGACGCGCGTGCAGTTGATTGACCAGCCAGTAAAAGTAAGCGTCGAGCCTGACGGTAGGCGTTGGCTGGAAGTGCATGAGCCATTGTCCCGCAACCGTGCGGAGTTTGAATCTGACAGAAAAGTCCCGTTGCCGATGACCCCGGCACTGCAAAATCTGACACAAAGTTCTGACGTGGATGCAGCCAGGGTGAGTGCAGCATTAACCCGCCGTTCCGGGATGCCGGTGCCGATTAGCGTTGAATCCGGAAATACAGGGCGGTTATGAAGTCGTGGAACGCAGGACGGAGCGGGAATTCGGGATTGCGATAAGAGAAAGCAAGAAGCCCGCTTAGTTTCCTAAGCGGGCTTCTTTAATTTGGCTCCTCTGACTGGACTCGAACCAGTGACATACGGATTAACAGTCCGCCGTTCTACCGACTGAACTACAGAGGAATCGGTTAACGGGGCGCATAGTATCGAGCGGTCGCAGGGTTGTCAAAGGCTGTTTAGATGAAACTTGACTGACTGCTGGTTTAATCAGCAAAAAGGAGAAAAGAGCCGCAACGAGCGGCTCTTTGAAGAGTGTAAACCCAAATAATTAGAGTTGCATCGCGGCAGCAAGCGAGCAAGCGAGCAAGTGCCTGGGAGCTTAGTTAACTAAGCTCCCAGGGAGAGTGAGCGCAGCCAACAAAGATGCAGCTTAATAATGAAGGGTCTTATGCGCGTTGGGCTCTGACCGGAGCGGTAGCTTCAAGCAGCCACGGGCGAGCATCGCTTGAGACAAGTGGCGACAATGTTTCGCGCACTTGCTGGTGATATTCATCAAGCCAGGCAATTTCCTGTTCGCTTAGCAGGGGTAAATCGACCGCGCTTACATCGATCGGGATAAGCGTTAGCGAGGCGAATTTACAGAAACCAGGCCGTGAAGCGACCACTTCAACCTGGTTCTCAATGCGAATGCCGTGGCTTCCTGCGAGGTAATACCCAGGTTCGATGGTCAGAACATTGCCGGGTAACATCGGCCATGGATTCACTTTCTTCGCTAAACGATGCGGGTTTTCATGTATGAGCAAGCAGTGGCCGACACCGTGCCCGGTGCCATGGTCATAATCCAGACCCAGTTCCCATAATGGACGACGAGCAAACGCATCGAGCTGATGCCCTTGCGTGCCTTGCGGGAATTGCAGTGAAATCAGCGACAAGAACCCTTTTAACACTGCGGTGTAATGCAGGCGACGTTGTCCGTCGAGTTGCCCAAAGTTCAATGTCCGCGTGGCATCGGTGGTGCCGTTGTAATACTGGCCGCCGGAATCATTCAGATAAAACTCTTTACTGGTGATCGCAAAGTTGGTTTCCGGTGCGCTGTGGTAGTGGCACATTGCCGCATTACTTGCCGCAGCGGATATCGTGCCAAAACTTTGTTCCCAGAAGTTTTCACATTGCTGACGGAAAGCGAGTTGCTTTTCCTGGGCTTCGAGTTCTGTAATTGGGTTGCCCGCCGCTTCACGCAAGGGGACTTCATGGTTCAGCCAGGCGAGGAAATTCACCCATGCTGCACCATCTTCCACGTGGCTTGAACGATAACCTTGCAGCTCAGTGTTGTTTTTATTCGCCTTCAGCAGCGTAACAGGATCAGCTAACCATTCGATTTCCCCGCCACCCTGTTCAACGGCAAAGCGCACCGCAACCGGGGTATTGTCGCCATCCAGCAAGAAACGTTTTCCCGCTGCAAGCTGTTCACAACGCGCCAGAAACGCATCAGGGCTGTGGATCGTAAGCGAGTCCAGCAATGTGCCATCTAGCTGTTGCAGTTTGGCTTCATCGACAAACCATTCCACGCCACCGTCGTTGTTAATCAAGGCGAAGGAGAGTGGCACTGGGCTCATGGGGATATCTGAACCGCGAACATTCAGTAGCCAGGCAATGTTGTCAGGCAAGGTGAGGGCGAGATAGTCCACACCTTCACACGTCAGGGCTTGGGCCACGCGCGTGCATTTGGACGCGGTTGTTTCACCGCTAATCTCATCTGGCATTGGGTGAATCACACCTCGCGGTGCCGCCGGGCGATGGGGCCAAATTGCGTTGATGGGATCATCGTTGACGGCAACCAGGTCACACCCGCTGGTGCGCAGTTGTTCATACTGGCTGTTAACCATCAGCATCGGTTCAAACGCGATGCGTTTACCCGCAGGAAGGTTCTCGCGCATCCAGAGGTGGATGGGTTCGTCGTGCAGGTGATGAATTTCAAAATCGTTGAGGTTGACTTGCTGATGTGCCTGAACCTGGTAGCGCCCGTCTACAAACAGTAACGCACGGTCGGGTAAAATCAGAGCCAGCCCTGCTGAACCATCAAATCCACTGATAAATTCAAGCTTGGTGTCATTTGGGGCACAGTATTCACTTTGGTGTGCATCGGCTCGAGGAATAAGCATGCCATCAATTTCGCGCTCTTTAAGCTGGCGGCGTAGCGACGCCAGCGGTGATGTGTGTTGCATTGTTATTCTCTTATCGGAAAGGTGGTTCGTTAAAAGTCCGTAGTTTGCGCGAATGCAGGCGTTCGCCTTCAGCTCGTAGTAGGTCAATGGCGCAGATGCCGATTTGCAAATGTTCTGAAATCGCCCCTTCATAGAATCGGTTGGCCTGACCGGGCAGTTTTATCTC
>NZ_DATERI010000120.1:0-4393 GCF_035271705.1 Buttiauxella sp. | reverse complement strand
ACACAACTGGCGCAGCTCATCCCGTTGATGAGCAACTGTTGGCTATCGTCACCCTCAACGGTGGCTGTCGGAAGCGAAGGGGATGCCGCTGTCAGTGCTTCCGACGGGTTTGATGACTCTGTCAGCGGATCAGACTTTGGGTGAGTTGCGACTTCTGCGCTATATCCCGCTTGTTTTACCGTTTCGATTAACGCATCAGCAGAAGCGGTGCCCGTGACGCTGGCGTGAGTTTGCGTCACTTCTACCTGTTCAACGTCAGGGCGCTGCTCCAGGCTTTCTTTAACGCGTTTAACACAATGACCACAGGTCAGGCCATCAAGGTTGAGTTCGATAACGTGAGACATTTTCAGACTCCTTGTTTTGAAAGTATGGTAAGCCTAAACCTTCCATCAAGGGGAAGGTCAAGCAATACCCGTCATATTTCAAAATACAGATGCATTGGCTGCCCCAGTGTGCCCTGGTCGCGGGTAATTGACTCTGCATTCCATGACAAGACGATCCAGAGGATCTCACCCGCTGAAAATTTAGAAATCTCTTTGTGATGAAAGCATTAGTTGCGCTTATGCAAAAGTATTAACCTGCTTTAATCCCATGGGTTTTATATGGTTAATAAGGATGTGTGATGTTTAGATTAATAAGGATATGGGATTCCGAAAGAGAGCTTTCACCAGAGGATTTTCAGTACATACTCAGGCCTTCCGTGGCCTTTGAAAAGGCACGGATATACTACGATGTGAGCGAAGATGATTATCATTACACCGACGCCAAAATATCCGGCTTTGACCCCCCTCGCAGAAAGCAAGGCCACGTAAACCTGTTTGCCGTATCTGGGCAGCGCCGTCGCGCTGGCTACCGGGATAATGTCTACGACAATACCGAAAGAAACCTGGATATGGGATGGCTCATTGGCTGCAATACATTCGAAGGTTGGGATCACCGTAAGAATCCGTTCTATTTTGATGATAAAGGCGAACTGATCTATGACTGTTTTATGGATCACTGGCATCCCTGGTTTGAGATGCACGTAAGACAAGCTTATGAGAAGTGCCTTAATAATCATAATGGCAGGAAACCCGAACCAACCGTTAAACAACGTGCTTATCCCTATGGTGGCGAACCGGAGCAACACGCTCAGGCTGCAAAAACTATTAACAGTAAAGCTGCGGGGCGGTTGCTTGCAGCTGGTGGCATTTATAACGGGAATATTGAGGGCTTTAAGCAAACGGCCAACCAACTCGGCGGCGATGCACCTGCAGGCTACGATCAACTGATGAATGACCAGAGCAAAGGTCTGATAATTGCTGGAGCCTCAATAGCGGCTGGGTTAGGGATTGGGCGTTTAGGTGCCATGAGCGAGCTAGGCAAGCTGTCCAAACTGAGCAAAATTCCCAAGTTCGAATCCGTTTCCGCTGCTGGAGGGTATGTCACAAAGGAGGGCTACTTACTGAATGCTAAACATGCAGTAATCGACCCTAAAAAAATGGTGTCCTACGCGTTAAATCCGAATCATCCACACGGAGGGAATAAAGCCCGCGTTTTTGAATCTGCGCTTGGCTATAACCCGAGCAATGTGGATACATTAGCGACAAGAGTCCATCAAGGCGTGCTCAATTCCCCTGCCGTAATTAAAGACGCAACTCAGCATGGGCAACTTTTGGGTGTGAATATGCCAATTTTGGGCGTCAATGGTGAAACCGTGATCGTCCGTACTGGCTGGATTTATGAGCCTGAAGCGGTAGTTCCTCGTATGACAACCATATTCGTGGATAAATAGGACAAGCAATGATGCGTGAAGAAATAGAAGTTGTAGTTTTAACCGAGGATTTACCGGAAGAAGGGTTAACAAAAGGCCAGATTGGAACGATTGTTATCGTTTTTACGTCACCGAGACTCGCATATTTAGTTGAGTTTTGCGATGACCAGGGGCGAACCATTGCATTACCTGCTTTGTTACCCCATCAGGTGGAAGATTACATCCCATAGCATTGCCATGATTTTGCACCCCGGTCACTTACTTTAGTCAGTTGCTGGGGATAAACTCCCTTGTCACCTGGCTGCAACTCGAAGGGCCTTGGGGATAGGTCAGTGAGTAAGATGACCCGCTTTTCCCGCTCGGATTAGCGAAGCGATTCCGACAATTTCAGGAGAAAACATGAACATTAGCGATGTGGCGAAAAAAACCGGTTTAACCAGCAAAGCTATTCGTTTTTACGAAGAGAAAGGGTTGGTCACAGCACCGCTTCGTGCTGAAAATGGTTATCGCAGTTACACGCAAAAACATCTGGATGAGCTGACGATCCTGCGCCAGGCACGCAAGGTCGGATTTAACCTTGAAGAGTGTCGTGAACTGGTTAATTTGTTCAACAATCCGGCACGCCATAGTGCGGATGTGAAAACCAGAACGCTGCAAAAAGTGGCTGATATTGAGCAACACATCAGCGAACTTCAGGTCATGCGCCAGCAATTGTTAGCGCTTGCCGAATCTTGCCCGGGTGATGACAGCGCGGATTGTCCTATCATCGATAATCTGGTGGGATGTTGCCATCGGCAGTAATCATTGCATTATTTGCGGTGGCAACATCCGACAACGCCTGTTTAGACCGCCTTTATTTTCAACGTAATTCCTTCAACGGCCTCTACCACAACTTCCGTGCCGGCAGCTAAATCACTCTCGGCCATCACCGGCCATGAGCTATCCGCTACGCGTATATGGCCTCGGCCATTCACCAGTGTGGTATCCAGATGCAAGCGCCTGCCAATGAGCTGATGGCCGCGCTGATTGAGCACTTCGCCCGGTTCTTGCTGTTTGCGCGTCGACAGCCAGCGCCACCACAAAAATGCCGCAACCAGCGTGAGTACGGCAAAGCAAACGCCTTGCCATTCCCAACCCAATGGCACAATCCACACCAGCAAACCGGTCAGCACTGCTGCAATGCCGCACCACAGCAAATAACCACTGGCGCCGAGCATTTCAGCAGCCAGCAGCAGGCCACCCAGCGTCAGCCAGAAGATATGTGGGTGAGCAAACAGCAGGGCTATCATTTTTTACGCTCAATACCGCTTTGCGCGATAAGTTCGCTAATACCAGCAATGGACCCCATCAGACTGGTGGCATCCAGCGGCATTAGCACCACTTTGCTGTTATTGGCAGAACCAATTTGTTGCAGTGCATCGGTGTATTTCTGGGCAACAAAGTAGTTAATCGCCTGAATATCCCCTTTAGCGATAGCTTCGGACACCATTTGTGTAGCGCGAGCTTCAGCTTCAGCACTACGCTCACGGGCTTCCGCTTGCAGGAATGCTGACTGGCGTTCACCTTCTGCTTTCAGGATTTTTGATTGCTTGTCACCTTCGGCTTTGACGATTTCAGCCTGGCGGATCCCTTCGGCTTCCAGAATGTATGCACGCTTCGTTCGCTCGGCTTTCATCTGAGCATTCATCGCGTCAATCAGTTCAGCGGGTGGGCGCACATCACGGATCTCGATACGGGTGATTTTGATACCCCACGGATTGGTGGCTTCATCAACGATATGCAGTAAACGTGTGTTGATGTTGTCACGCTGGGACAGCATTTCGTCCAGCTCCATAGAACCCAACACGGTACGAATGTTGGTCATGGTGAGATTAAGGATAGCGAGTTCAAGATTACTGACTTCATAGGCCGCACGCGACGCATCAACTACCTGAATAAAGCAGACCGCATCAATAGCAACGTTGGCGTTATCTTTGGAAATGACTTCCTGGGAAGGGATGTCCAGCACTTGCTCCATCATATTGATTTTGCGGCCAATGCGGTCCATAAATGGCACCACAAGGCTTAAGCCTGGCATCAGGGTTTTGGTATAACGGCCGAAGCGCTCCACTGTCCATTGGTAGCCTTGCGGCACGATTTTTACCCCGGCGCCGACGATGATCAGCGCGACGAGGATCAGTACGGGAATGACGATTAACATCAAAAAAACCTCCATTGTTTATTTGATGTAAGTCTAACTCTAAACGCTGAATTATTCAGCGACTTCCGTGTTTACCCGTCATCCTTCAAGCTGCAGGGGGGTTGGCTGCACTCGAATGCTAACGGGTATTGCGACTCAATGAACACTCAATACAATAACGAATAAATCTGGCGGCGATACTTCGATGCCAACGCATCCCCTGTGCCCAACGCGGCCAGGATTTCCATCATCATTTTGCGCACTTGCCCGTCTGCCGCACCGAGATCTTTTTTCAGATGGGTGTACAGCATTTCCAGCGCTTCTTCGTTGCGCCCGACCTGATGCAGTTGCAGCGCCAGTTGGCTGGCTAACAGTGCATTTTGTGGATCTAACTCAACTTGTTGCTGAAGCAATTGGATCTCTGGGGTATCTGCAGCTTGCTTAAGCAAATCAATCTGAGC
>NZ_DATERI010000119.1:0-19242 GCF_035271705.1 Buttiauxella sp. | reverse complement strand
ATCACACTTTGGGCAACATCCGCCCTGCCGGAGTACCTCACCGCATTGCTTTTTTTCGCCGTGGCGATGGTGGCAAAAATTGCCCCTGCTGAGGTTATTTTTAGTGGTTTCGCCTCTTCCGCATTCTGGCTGGTTTTCAGTGGGTTTGTACTCGGCATTGCCATACGTAAAACAGGTCTGGCTGATCGTGCTGCACGTATGGTCTCCCAAAATCTGACAGATTCCTGGGTGCGGATGGTGGGGAGTGTAATACTGATGACCTACGCACTGGCTTTTGTTATGCCGTCAAATATGGGACGCATTGCGTTGTTGATGCCCATTGTCGCGGCGATGGCAAAACGTGCCGGCATTGTAGAAGACACAAAAGCCTGGTTTGGTCTGGCATTGGCCGTCGGATTCGGCACCTTCCAGCTTTCCGCCACTATTTTGCCAGCCAATGTGCCTAATCTGGTGATGAGTGGGGCCGCAGAAGGCTCTTATGGCATCCATCTGAATTATCTGCCGTATCTTTGGCTACATACCCCGGTATTGGGGATTTTAAAAGGTCTGACACTGACTGGCCTGATTTGCTGGTTGTTTCCTGGTAAACCTCATCCCCCGCAACAAATTGAACAATCAGGGCCAATGAGCCGTGAGGAAAAACGCCTGGCCTGGCTGCTTGCAGTAGTGTTAACGCTTTGGGTCAGTGAAAGTCTGCATGGTATAGGCCCTGCCTGGATTGGTCTTGTCGCTGCCTGTATAACGCTGTTACCGCGCGTTGGTTTTATCACCAGCGAGGAGTTTGCCAGCGGGGTGAACGTGCGTACTTGCTTCTACGTGGCGGGGATTTTGGCGCTGGCTTCCACGGTAACAGAAACCGGATTGGGTAGCGCAGTGGGAGCGAAATTACTCGCAGTGATGCCGCTTAGCCCTGAACGTCCTTTCACCAGTTTTGTTGCATTAACAGGCATTACCAGCCTGATGAACTTTATCGTCACCGCAAACGGTGTTCCGGCGCTGTACACCACGCTCGCTCAGAGTTTTTCACAAGCGACGGGGTTCCCATTGTTATCAGTGATTATGGTGCAGGTGCTGGGTTATTCGACACCGCTGCTGCCTTATATGGCTTCACCGATTGTCGTGGCGATGGCACTGGGGAAAGTGCCTGCTAAGGCTGGTCTGAAGCTGTGTCTGGCGTTGGCAGTGGTGACGTTTGTCGTACTGATGCCGCTGGATTACGGCTGGTTCCGGTTGTCAGGAAAACTATAAAAAGATTCCACAGCCGGCATTGCGCCTGGAGCGGGAAGCAAATCTGCTTGTCGAGGCGCAATGTTTCCTCAGTAGCCGGTGAATCCAGGGCGTTTCGTTTTATCGAAACACCTCCATTTCAAGTGCAGCAAGGATGGCGGCTTCCATTTTCTGCGGAGTGGAGCGATCGACATTGCCACGCAGCGCGTTGCTGCAGAGGCTCACCAATAACGCATCATTCATCCTTCTCATCCACCAAAATAATACGGATGCCTTGTTGTTCAATAGCTTCACGGTATGGGTCGCTGAGACCTGAGTCAGTGATTAAAGTATCGACTTTATCTAAATGACAAACGACATTTGGGCTTTTACGGCCGAATTTAGAGGAGTCGACAAGCAGATAGATGCGTTCAGCCGCACGGCACATCGCCTGGCTCACGCCGTGAACTTCGTTGAACGTCGTGACACCACCGTTAAGATCAACACCGTCAGCACCAATAAATAGTTTGTCAAAATTGAACTGATTGAAAGCACCTTCGGCCAGACTTCCGTGGAAGGACGAAGACTTTTTGCGGTAGGTCCCACCGGGCATCAGGATGGTTTGATCATTGTCGAGTTCAACCAGTGCGTTGACGATATGCAAACTGTTGGTCATGACGGTGATATTATTGAACTGTCCGAGGAAAGGTACCATTTGCATGACCGTACTCCCGGCATCGAAAATCAGTGAATCACCATCCTGAATTTCTTTGATTGCCGCGCGAGCAATACTCAGTTTTTTTGCGGTATTAATGTGCGTCTTGCGGTCAATGGGCTGATCGCCCTCTTCACGGCTTAGGACGACACCACCGTATGTACGGATCACAGCCCCTTCGTCTTCCAGCAAAGTAAGATCTTTACGAATTGTGGTACCGGTAGTGGCAAAGTGTACTGCCAACTCATCAACCGCTGTTTTGCCGAATTGTTGCAAATACTCCAGTATTGCCACCTGACGCTGTTTAGGTTTCATCGCGATTTCCGTTCAAATTTTCAGATATAATCTTCTCGCTATAATTCCCTTTGAAAGGAAATAGCTTTTAAAATGAAAATATCATGATTTTGTTTCAATCGCTAACGATAGTGCGGTTTGAACGTTCGGATCTTGTGGGAAGATCACACCTTGCATCAGTTCTTGTCTGCCTAATCCGTTTAACTGCGTCAGAGGTGCAGGAGACGCGAAAATGGTCAGGCCCCGCAGTAAGAAACCTGCACGGACTTTATCTTCTTTGTCGAATGCCAGTGCTAAAACAACTCGAGGTTTAAAGCGCCCACCTGAGCGCCCCACACCGACTGCGCCCAGTTGACACAATTCATCAAAAGCCCGGTTGAAACGTTGTAACTGCCACCACCCGAGTACTATCTGAGCGACCCAGGCACACCCGGCACAGAGTATTAATGCAGAAGCAGGCGTCATGTTTTCTCTCCTTTAAAAGAAAAATGCCCCGAAAAAATCGGGGCTTCGCGTCATCAGAACATCACCTGGCCGCCGGTAATATTGATTGACTGACCGGTGCAGTACGACGCCTTATCACTGGCATAAAACAACAGCATGTCCAGTACATCCTGATAATCGCAGCCCCGTTTCAGCGGCACTTTGTCGGTGTAGTACTGTTCCACCTGATCAGCCTCAATACCCAATTTACTGGCGTACTGCGGCAATAATGACTGGAACATTGGGGATTTTAATAAATTGCCTAACATCAGCGAATGCACCGTAATACCGTACTCCGCCAGATCCAGGGCTAAAGACTGCGTAAGCCCCACGCCACCAAACTTCGCAGCGCTGTAACCTGCATTATGTTTGCTGCCGACTTTGCCGGATTTTGAATTAATTTGAATAATACGCCCAGGGACCCGATCACGAATCATCAGACGTGAGAACTCACGGGCACAAAGGAAATATCCGACCAAATTTACCTGTAATGAAAGGTCGAAATCATTCAGCGCGAAATCGGTGATAGGTGAGGCTTTAGCAATGCCCGCACTGTAGACCAGCAAGCTGACACGACCAAATGTCTGGTCAACAGCGTTGGCCAACTGCCCGACGCTGCTTTCACTCGTGGCGTCGACACTAAAACCAAATGCCCGACCCTCACCGTATTGCTGATTAATTTGTTCTGCCACTAAAGCAGCATTCTTCTCATTCAAATCCGCCACAGCGACCCGATAACCTGATTCTGCAAGACCCTGACACAGAAATGCACCCAGTGTCTGTCCACCGCCAATGACTACTGCTACCTGTTCCATAATTGACTCCTGGCCAAAATATTAATCGATAAATTTCAATACACTACCAAGCGGGACATCTTGGGGCGTCATGCCTTTTACATGCACACTTCCGGGAAATTCTGCCTGTTCACATCCATCAAACCGCAACGTGATATGACCCAGTTCGCGTAAATTCTGCATAGCCACTTCGCCTACAGCAGTGACCGGATAGCGGACGTTTGCCAGCTCCATACACGCACCGCGATGCAGTTCACCGTCGGTCACGCTGTGCTGATGAATGAAGCAATAATCCTGAATGTCCGCGGGTGCACCCTCACGGAAAGTGATCAACATCCGGTCTTCCAGTGCTTCACGGGCAAAATCACCGATATGCGTGATAGTGGTTTCATAAATGGTTTGCATCACGACCTCTTACTGATAGATGAAAGCGGAAGCGGCCCACGCGATAAGCACCGTGGGTGCGCCGGTAAGAAAACGGCTGACCAGGACAGATGGCACACCGACCCGCACGGTGTCTTGTTTGGCTTCTGCCAGCGACAATCCAACCGGGATAAAATCACAGGCTGCCTGGGCATTAATGGCGAAGAGTGCAGGTAAGGCCAAATGCGGCGGAATATTTCCCAAACCGATTTGCACGCCAACCAGTACGCCAATGACTTGCGCAATAACGGCACCTGGGCCGAGGAAAGGAGAGAGCAACGGGAAGGAGCAAATCAAGGCCAGCATGACTAACCCTACCGGACTTTTAGCCAGCGGCGTCAGGCCATGCGCCACCAGATCACCCAATCCGGAAGCCATAATGATGCCGATGAGTGCGGCCACAAATGCCATAAAAGGCAGAATGGTTTTGAGCACGGTATCGATGGTGTCACGCCCTGCCTGGAACAGCACTGCGACGCCGGACCCCATCCCCATCCCGACTTTTGCCAGCAGCCCGTCACTTTGTTCGGTTATTTTTTTTGTGGTGTCATATTCCCGTCCACCTTTAGCTTTAGGTGGCGTGCTGCTCATGTCAGCAAGGGCCGGTTCATTGCTTGCCGCAGTTTCGATAGAAATGTCATGTACTCGCACGCCGGACACATAAATATCTTCGGTGATAAATTGTGCCAGCGGGCCGGATTTACCTGTCGAATGAATATTGACCGTCGGAACCCTGCGTTTAGGATAAATGCCACAACGCAGCGTACCGCCACAGTCAATGACCACCACGCCTATCTCATCGGTCGGTGGTTCACCTTCTTTAAAACCATCCACGGTTTCCCAGCCGGTTAGTGCGGCTAGTTTGTCGACAATCGCTGGGCGGGTACCCGCGGTGATATAAACCACTTTCTTATCAGGCACGGCCTCAATCAGTAATGGGCCACCCCAGCCGCCTTCACCCTGGTTTACTCGAATAATTGCACTCATTTTCTGCTCCGCGTTTAAAGTTGAACCTGACGTGCAAGCTGAATACCCATCTTGCGTTCGAAGATGCGTGTTGTGAGATCGGTTACCCAGCCACGGAAGAAATTAGTCACCATACCGACCAGGAAATAGCTGACCGCCAGCGGCCCCAGAGGTAATCCCAGCGTCGTCAACCCACTGGCAACACCGAGATAAACAAAGAGTTCGCCTGGGTTAATATGTGGGAATAATCCGTTCATGGAATGGCAACTGTATGAACTGGCAGCGTAATAGCTGGGCTTATAGATTTCAGGCATAAAACGCCCGAGGCTCAGTGTCATCGGGTTACAAAACACAAACGTACCCATCACCGGGAGCAGTAAATAACGCAGTATTGGATTCCCGGCACAACCCTGTGCCAGACGTTCGATTCTTCTCTGACCGACGAAGACGATCAGCGCATTCATGACGACCAACAAACTGATTAAAAGAGGCAAAATGCCAGTCACCATACTGACAAACACCTCTCCTCCTTTCTGAAACAGGCCAATAAACCACTCGGCACCGTGTGTGATAATTTCGATCATCTCGCTCTCCTGTAGTGTACGTAGGTGTACGTTTTCTTTTTTATCTCACCGCGAAGAAAATATAATCAAAGTGAATCCATAAAGAAGCGTTATTGATCACAATTTAAAAGAAATAACTTTCAAAATGAACGCTTATTGCGAAATTATGATCAAAGCTAGTTGAGGCAAAGGTGATAAAAACGGAAGGGTTTCATACTAAAATTAGATGAAAAACATGAATGGAAAATCATTAATGCATTGATTTTAAATAAATATAAATCCATTGGCGTGACTAATTGGGATTACGTACCCTAGCCATGAGAAACGCTTATCAACGTTAGGGGGGAATGTCGTGAGTTCGCCGCGAAAGCTCATTGCAAGATGCTTACAGAATGATTCTTTCGTATTAAAACGTAGGTTCGTAGCTGGCAGTTGCAGGATCTGGAATAAATGATGGTTGAGCGGGGATTGTCGTTGCCTGGGCATAACATTAGGCCTTCATCCTGTTTCATTCCCCTCTTATGGATTAATCTTAATTAACAGACTGTGGTTGAGCATGTAAGGAGACCCTGTATGTCAAAGTATCAAAACATGTTAGTTGCGATTGATCCCAATCAGGACGATCAACCTGCCCTGCGGCGTGCTGTTTATGTGCACCAACGGATTGGTGGCAGAATTAAAGCATTCTTGCCGGTCTATGATTTTTCCTACGAAATGACCCGTCTTCTGTCACCTGATGAACTCACCGCTATGCGTGAAGGCGTTATCAACCAGCGTGCGGATTGGATCAAAGAACAGGCGCAACATTACATTGAATCCGGCGTGCCCATTGAGATTAAAGTGGTGTGGCACAACAGACCTTTTGAAGCCATCATCGAGGAAGTGATTAGCGGCGGGCATGACCTGTTGTTAAAAATGACCCACCAACACGACAAACTCAAATCCGTGATTTTTACCCCAACCGACTGGCATTTGCTGCGTAAATGTCCATGTCCTGTGTGGATGGTGAACAACCAGCCATGGCCGGAAGGTGGAAAGGCTCTTGTCGCCGTGAACCTTGCAAGTGGAGAGCAATATCACAATGCTCTGAACATAAAACTGGTTACAGAAACCCTTCGACTCGCCGAAGATGTTAACAATACCGAAGTACATCTGGTGAGCGCCTACCGCGTCCCGCCAAACAATATTGCCGTTGAACTGCCAGAGTTCGATCCGAGTGTTTTTAACGAAGCAATCCGTGGGCAGCATCTTGTTGCCATGAAAGCCATTCGCCAGACATTTGAATTGGATGAGAAAATGACCCACGTCGTTGAAGGGTTACCTGAAAAAGTGATCCCCGATTTGGCGGAGCATTTACAGGCAGGGATTGTGGTTCTGGGCACTATTGGCCGCACTGGCCTGTCGGCAGCTTTCCTGGGCAACACTGCAGAACATGTTATTGATCATCTGCGCTGCGACCTGCTGGTTATCAAACCTGACTCCGACCAGATGCCGGAAGAGCTGGACGACGAAGATGACGATTAACAATTCGTCGTTATGAACAAAGCCTGCCCATGCAAAATATGAGCGGGCTTTTTATTTGGTGAGGTGCACCCTGAAAGGGTTGCTGCATATGAGGAGCAATCTGGAGGCAATGTTCATAACAAAACGCCCCCGACCATCAAGGCCGAGGGCGGTTAAGGTGTCAAAAACCCACTATCCGGTTAACGATCAGGGGAATTCTATACAGACGATGAGTCCGCTTTCAGCCTTGCGACGTCGTTGCGTCAATGGGTCAGACTGGAGCTCCAAACACTTCCACGGCATTCCTGCCATTCTTCTTGGCGCGGTACATGGCTTCATCGCCAAATTGCAGTAAATCACGCACATTATCAGCCTGGTCGGGGTACATCACCACGCCGATGCTCGATGAAATATCCAGCACCACACCCTGGTCCATGACAAAAGGCTTTTCAAGCTCAGATCGGATTTTCTCAGCGACCAGAACAGCATCTTCTGTTTTATGGGTATCGGGCAGGAGGATGACAAATTCATCGCCGCCCAGACGTGATGCGGTATCAGACTTGCGCAGTACCGCATTCATACGTGATGCGACCTGCATCAACAGCCAGTCGCCCGCCTTATGCCCGTGCTGGTCATTGACCGCCTTGAAGCGGTCAAGATCAACAAACAGCAGCGACAGCTTGCGTTGTTCCCGTTTCGCCAGTGCGAGCATCTGGCCAAGCCGGTCTTCCATCATTCGGCGATTGGGCAAATTGGTCAGTTGGTCCAAGAATGCCATTTTTCGAATCGTCTCCTCGGCGGCCTTACGCCGAGTGATGTCCCGGGAACTGCCCACAATGTGAGTCGGTCTGGACGCGCTGTCCAGCATAATAGTGCCCACTAAGCCAACGGCGACGTGATGGCCATCCTTATGGGAAACTTCCAGCTCGATTTCTATGAAGCGGCCTGTCAGATCACCGTCGGCAATACGCCCGATGTGTTCTTCCAACATATTGTCCCATGCAATAACCGAGTCTGGCAGCATCGAATCTGCCAGAGAATGACCGGACAATTCTTCGGGTGCCAAGCCGCGCTGCCGTTCAACTGAGGGACTGATGTAGCTGTACTGCAAGGAGGGGTATTGCAGTACCCAGATCACATCATTGCTGTTTTCCGCCATCAGGCGATACTGGGACTGGCTTTGCTGCAAAGCCTCAGCAAGGCGTGAGCGCTCGATGACCATCTGCGCGAGTCGGGCGTATTCCTCCAGCAAGGCAAGATCATGGGCATCCGGTTCCGCCCTCTCCCGCTGATACAGGGTGAAGACTCCGAGGACCTTGCCCTCAAGGTTCTTGATAGGCTGAGCCCACGATGCACACAGTCCGTGCTCGAGTGACACGGCAGACACTGCGGCACAACGGGGATCGGTGGAAATATCCGCAATAATGGTGGTTTCACCACTGCGAACAGCTGCCGTAGCCGAGCCATTCATCTCCCCTATAGGCAATCGCGCCGCCACACTCAACCACACCTCAGGTAAATGGGGTGCGGTACAACCCGTCAACTCCTTGCCATTGTCGGAAACCAGAAATACGGCGCCAGGCATACCGGGACGATAGTCATCGATAATGCGCACCATGGTGTCCAGCACCTCAGACAGCGGGGCATTCTGGCTCAGCTTTTCCAGCACTTGGTTGTTGAGCCACAAATAGTGGTTGTGTGCCGCCAGCGCTTTCTCGGCGGCTTCACGGGCAAGGGTTTGTTCATGTAATTCGGTTATATCGGTTGAAATACCGACCAGGGCGGGCGGCTGACCCGGCAGGTGCACCGGTACCTTGATTGACGAATAGTAAATGGTTTTCCCCTCCGGATTGACAGCAATTTCTGTGCAGTTTTGCTTGCTACCCGAAGTGAGTACCTGGTTATCTGTGACCCAGAAATCATCGGCGATTTTCTGCGGCAAAACTTCGCTGTCCCGCCGGCCAATGATCTGTTCTGCAGGGAGGCCAAACAAGGCGGCGGTGTTCGCATTGACGTAGGTGAAACTCCGCTCGCTGGTCTTGAAATAGACACAAGCGTCCACGGTGCTGAGGACCAGGTCCAGCAGTGCGCGCTGCTGGCGATTCCGCTGGAAAAAGCCCAGCAGCAGCCACTGCAGTACAGCCAGACCGGCAAATACCAGCACAGAGAAGAGCACCTGGATGCGCCAACCGTGCAGGTACGTATTCATACTGGCACCGACCACTTGCTGCCTATGGCCATCGCGCAACGGAGCCAGCACGATAAGTCGCTCCTCTCCGTCAACCGGGGAGTAAGCAAATTTCACATCCGGTCCATATCGGGTGTCCTGAAACAATGCGGGGCTAATCACCTGCGATGGCACGGTATTCATCATGGCGGGATCCCCGCCATATACATAGCGATACAACCATGTGTGGGTGTGTTGATCTATAAATCCCAGAAGGCCATGTTTGCCCAGATCGAATCCCTTTCCGGCATCTATATTGAGCAACGCCGACAGGCTGCTCAGGGCGGTAAAGCCGACCACCGTGCCCAGCGAATGCCCCTCAGGGGACTTGATCGCCCGAAACATCGCGATCCCTCCCCCACCCAGTTCGGGTGCGTGCGGACGAGGAACAAAAGTGGTGAGAGACCCAGCCTTGCTATCGTGAACAGTCCGGTAGGCTGGCAAGTCCCTGAGAGAATGTGGCAGTTGGACCGATTCCAGCGGCACGTCAGAGTCAATGTCAACGATGTTGCCCTCAGGATCCAGCACGGCGACAGTATCCAGCCATACCTGCTTCACTTCCTTTTGCAACTGTGTATGCAATGCGAGCAGGTCAGCTTTACCGTCCCCCCTGTCCTGAATGACGTTACTGATCGAGGCGAACTGATAGTCCAGCGTCCTCTCAAGCTGGTCAAAACTGCGCTGATGCATTGACGACACGTTTTTAAGGCTCTGCACCACGCCGGCTTCAATCCAGTTGCGCTCAAGATACAGGTATCCCGTACCAGCCGCTCCTTGAACGAACAAAACCAGCAGCAGCAAGCGATTGGGCCCAAATACAGAGCATAACGAGCCAATACATGAGCGTAGACGTGCAACAAAAAAATTCATATGAGGATTCTGCTAAATCCAGACCGGGGAAAGAGCCCACCCCCCGTGATAGAGGAACACCATCAGTGACAACAAATGTTGATTACATTGATTTCAGACCCGGTCTGGCTCAGTTGTTGGTTAGTATCATAAACGCACTCTAACACTAAGGTTATATGCCCGACTACGCGCCATTGTTGAACCATTTGCACTTATGGTCGTAACTGGGATCAGATCACACTTTTCCTGACAATCGTGTCGCTTCAGGCACTGACCTGCCCGTAGGATGGCCCCCTATCGGCAATGAGCGCAGGCTGCGTGAAAACCCTGACCAAAAACTGAAAGGAGCGCGTCTACGCAAAATCTGAAATTTATAGGTTAAGCGGACATCGCTAACATCCGTTTACATGAATAATTAAGGTGCACATCAATCAATACAGAACAACTTAATTATTCTTGAATAGGATAATGCAAGATTATGTATAAGTATTTTTCTTTTTACATATTGTAAAAAGTGTTTTTAGTATTCGTACTGGCTTGCCATCTGGACTTAAAAAACCCTGTGATTACACTGGAGTTAAAACAAACAGAGAGTGAAAGACTAATGGATATTAAAACGGGAAAGACGCTATATGATAAACATATAGACTCACACACCATTAAGACCTTCGATAATCAAGGGAATATCCTTTTATATATCGACCGATCTATTTTGAATGAATATACCAGTCCTCAGGCATTCAGCGGTTTACGTGAGCAAGGCAGGCAAGTCTGGAATCCCAAATCTATCTTGCTGAATGTGGATCATGTGAACCCAACCCGTCCAGCACGCAACAAGAATATGACCGACCCCGGCGGGGCGCTTCAGGTTAATTATTTTGAGGAAAATAGCCACTATTTCAATATCGAACTTTTTGATGTCATGGATAAGCGTCAGGGGATCGAACATGTGGTCGCCCATGAACAAGGGTTAGCTATGCCAGGTATGGTCATTGCCGCGGGTGATAGCCACACCACCACCTATGGTGCGCTGGGGGCATTTGGATTTGGGATTGGCACATCTGAAATTGAACATCTACTGGCAACACAGACCCTGGTATATAAAAAGCTACGCAATATGAGGGTGACCCTCGAAGGTGAGCTCGGGCTCGGGGTGGCCTCTAAAGACGTCATTATGGCGCTTATTGCCCGCATTGGTGCAGATGGCGCGACAGGTTATGCAATTGAATTCTGTGGAAATGTCATCGATAGCCTGAGTGTAGAGGCGAGAATGACCATTTGTAATATGGCGGTAGAGGCCGGGGCGCGCGGGGCATTTATGGCACCCGATGATAAAGTCTTCAACTATCTCAAGGACACGCCTCGCGCTCCGAAAGGTGAGATGTGGAGCCGTGCAGTGGAGAGTTGGCGGCAGCTTAAAACTGACCCAGATGCTCGTTTTGATAAAGAGATTTACATTAATTGCAGCGAGCTGGAACCGTTTGTCACCTGGGGAATTAGCCCGGATCAGGCAGGCCCCATTAATGATGTGATCCCCGATCCTTTACTATTGTCTGACCCACAAAAAAGGGATAGCTCTATTACGGCTCTTAAATATATGGAGCTAACACCTGGTACACCCTTTACGGATATCAAAATCTCTCACGCATTTATTGGTTCCTGCACCAACAGCCGAATTGAAGATTTAAGAGAAGTGGCGAAAGTGCTGAAAGGCAGACGCATTGCAGCACATGTTCGCGGCATGATCGTACCAGGTTCAACAATGGTACGTGAACGTGCAGAACAGGAGGGGTTGGCCAAGATTTTTATCGATGCAGGATTTGAATGGCGTCAATCCGGTTGTTCTATGTGTCTTGCAATGAATGAAGATGTTTTGTCTCCCGGGGATCGCTGCGCCTCCAGCACTAACCGCAACTTTGCGGGTCGCCAGGGAGCTGGGTCCAGAACGCATCTTATGAGTCCCGCAATGGTTGCTGCTGCCGCCGTCGCAGGTCATTTAACGGATGTTAGATATTTTACCGAGGTGTAATTATGGAAGCGTTTAAATCTATTTCAGGGATTGCAGCACCGATGATGGCCGCAAATATTGACACAGATGTCATTATGCCCAAGCAATTCCTGAAAGGTATTGATCGCCAGGGCCTTGATAAAGGTCTTTTCTACGATCTGCGTTTTAATAAGGATGGTAGTGATAATTCAGATTTTATTTTAAATAAGGCAGGTTGGAAAGGCGCGTGTTTTCTCATTGTGGGACCAAACTTCGGCTGTGGGTCAAGTCGTGAGCATGCAGTGTGGGGAATGAAACAGTTAGGAATTAAAGCAATCATTGGTACCTCCTTTGCAGGGATTTTTAACGATAACTGCCAGAGAAATGGTGTCCTTACGATTTGTCTTGAAGAAGATAAACTTAATCAACTGGCCGATACTGTTAAAAAAACAGACTCTAATTTTATTCAGGTTGATCTGGTTGAACAAAAAATTTCGGTTGCCACTACTGTTTATCCTTTTAATGTGGATGAAATGAAGAAAAGAATGTTGGTGAATGGTCTGGATGCCATTGGTTTAACGTTATCGTTTAGCAGTGAAATAAAGAAATTCGAAGAGCAGTACTATGCTGCTTCCCCTTGGTATTTAACTTAAACAAATATTTTTAACGAAATTAAGGGGTTCTCGAACGTAAGAAATATTTCACAATAAACCTGTAAGGGGCTTGCCCTGTGATCTTTCAAATATAAGAGGAATAACACCGCACAAAACAGTATTTCTTGCAGAATTTCAGATAACAAAACGAGGCTGCCGGTTAAGGAAGATGTGAACAAGTACCCATTCATTGAACTGAAAAATTAATCTTTTTCAGTTCAATGAGTTACAGCTGTGCTTTTTTCGTGTTTAGTGACTTAATCGCGCCTTCCCTAAAGGCCTCATACCTGCTCATCAATGAAAATACTCCATAATTCCTCAACAGGGCGCGACATTTTCGCCGCCGGTCTGAAAAGCCTGATGTCGATCGGTATCCACAGATCACTTTCACGCGGTGCGGCAACCACAATATTACCAGCCTGAACGTCAGGCTCTGCCAGTGTTGCAGGAAGCCAGGCGATACCGTCGCCGGCTTTAACCATTGCCAGCAGGGTTGCTGCCAAATCTGCAGTAAAAACAATGTCCATCCCCCGCTTCGCCCGGTTCACTGATGACATGTTAGAAATGATCCTGCCCAATCCTGACTCTGCAGAAAACGAGAGGTAAGGAAATTTCCTTCCTCCGCTGGCGCTCCATAACGGTTGTCCCGTCTGCGGCTCGCAGCGGGTATAAGGGATCAGCATCTCCTGTCCCAAACGCACACTCAGAAACTTCTTCTGCTCAAGATGAATATGCATATGGGGATGGTAGTAACACAGAAGAAACTGCGCATCTCCTTTGGCAATCATTCGTTCGCATGCGCTGAGAGTGTCGGACAAAAGGCGAAAGGAGCCATATCGCGCGATTTTTTCATTGTGACTTAAAAATTTCGGAAAAAAGGAAAAGGACAACGAGTGTGTTGCCGAAAAGATCACATCCGGCTTCGAATCTCCAGACGCATCAATGGCCTCACTTCTCAGCGTGTAAAGTGCGCGAATGAGCTCAGGGGCCTGCCGAATCAATATTTCACCCGCCCGTGTCAGGCTGACACCGCGACGGTTTCTTTCAAAGATGGGCGTCCCCAGCCACTCTTCCAGCGACTGTATACGCCGACTGAATGCAGGCTGGGTCACATTTCGTGCAATTGCCGCTCGCGAGAAGTTCAGTGACTCAGCTAGTTCAATACAGTCTTCAAGCCAGGTTAACTCCAGATGATGCCGATTTTGCATTACAGCCATCCTGATTTGCATTAGAAGAACTTATTTTAAGCGCATAGGATAATAAAAGACAGGACCCAAGGGCCCTTAGGTACATACCCAGATGCGCTGTAAGCTAACAAAATGGCATCACGTAATGCATCCGGGTATTCATCCAGAAATCTGTGCTAATTACAGAAAAAATTACCGGAGAGAACATGCGTATCCTTGATGTCGTAGAAATCACAAAACCTATCGCTTCACCTATTCGTAACGCCTACATCGATTTCAGCAAAATGACCGCCAGCCTTGTCGCGGTTGTCACCGATGTTGAAGTTGATGGTCGTCGGGTTGTGGGGTACGGCTTCAACTCAAATGGTCGCTACGGTCAGGGTGGTTTGATCCGTGAACGTTTCCGCGACCGTATCCTTGATGCAGAACCTGGCAGCTTACTGAACGCGAAGGGCGATAATCTTGATCCTCATAAAATCTGGGATGCCATGATGATCAATGAAAAACCTGGCGGACACGGAGAGCGCTCGGTTGCTGTGGGGACACTGGATATGGCCATCTGGGATGCGACAGCAAAAATTGCTAATAAGCCGCTTTTCCGTTTGCTGGCAGAAATGAAGGGGGTTGAGGCGAACCCACGGGTATTCGTGTATGCCGCCGGCGGATATTACTATCCGGGGAAAGACCTTAGCGCTTTGCGTCAGGAAATGCGCGGGTATCTGAACCGTGGATACAATGTAGTGAAAATGAAAATTGGTGGTGCGTCACTGGATGAAGACCGTCGACGTATCGAGGCCGTACTAGAAGAAATTGGCAGCGAAGCTCGCCTGGCGGTCGATGCTAACGGCCGTTTTGATTTAGAAACAGGCATCGCCTATGCCAAGATGCTGCGTGAATACCCGTTGTTCTGGTACGAAGAAATTGGCGATCCGTTAGACTATGCCCTGCAGGCCTCTATTTCCGAATTTTATCCAGGCTCTATGGCTACGGGTGAAAATCTATTCTCCCATCAGGACGCACGAAATCTGCTGCGCTATGGTGGTATGCGCCCTGATCGCGATTATCTGCAATTTGATTGCGCGCTTTCTTACGGACTGGTTGAGTATCTTCGGACGCTGGATGTACTAGAACAGTTTGGCTGGTCCCCGTCACGCTGTGTCCCTCACGGCGGGCACCAAATGTCACTCAATATTGCCGCTGGCCTTGGGCTGGGTGGCAATGAAAGCTACCCTGACCTGTTCCAGCCTTATGGCGGTTTCCCTGACTCAGTGAAGGTTGAAGATGGCCACATCATCATGCCTGAGCTGCCGGGGATTGGTTTTGAAGGTAAAGCTGATCTTATCAAAGAAATGCGTGCACTGGCTGAATAAGTCTGTCTGGACAAATATAGTCTTCCGTTAATTTCTTTGATGACACCGTCTTTCTGTAAAAAGAAAGTCGGTGCCGGGTAATCATAATGAAACTACTGAGTTATATCACACCCGATGGGTTTAAAAGTTACGGCATTCATACTGAAAAAGGTATTATAGATTTAAAAAGCAGAATGAACTTTACTATTCCAGACTTAAAAAGTTTTATAATAGAAAAAGGCGTGCAGGCGGCAGAGAAATATATTCAAGAGTCTGCTGACTTCCAGTTGTCGGACATAAAATTCTTGCCAGTCATAGAAAATCCGGGAAAAATTTTATGTATCGGGATGAATTATCAGACCAAACGTGAAGAGTTCAGCATTACCTCCAATGCACCTACTGTGTTTATACGCTTTTCAGACTCTCAAACACCACACCTTGGGGAAATTGTTAAGCCCTCACTGAGTGAGCAACTCGATTATGAGGGGGAACTTGTCCTTATAATCGGTAAAGCCGGGCTGAAAATCCGTCCGGAGAATGCAGCTGAGCATATTGCGGGTTATTCCTGTTATATGGATGGCTCTGTAAGAGACTGGCAGCACACGTGGTTTACTGCGGGAAAAAACTGGAGCAAAACGGGCGGTTTCGGACCATGGTTGGTCACCCCGGATGAAATTCAAGATGTTCAGAACCTGTCCATAAAAACGATGCTGAACGGTGAAACGGTACAGGATGACAGTACATCCAATATGATCCATTCCGTAAATGAGATCATCGCCTATATCAGTACGTTTACGCAGCTTTCGCCGGGCGACGTTATCCTGACGGGATCACCCGGTGGAGTCGGTCGTTCACGCAACCCACAATTGTTTTTAAATAATGGAGACGTTATTGAAGTTGAAATTGAGTCAATCGGGCGACTCAGGAATTATGTTGTGTCCGGTGAATGAAAATATAAATAATACAAATAAAACTGACTGAGAAATATATTTCAGAGCAGAACCTCCCCCTACAAATAGTCTGATGACGAGGAAGTTATAATGAGTATAAATTCTCATACTGAACTTGCCCTGATCGGCATAAAACGCTGGACGGTAATATTACCTGCCGTCTTTATTATGTACACGATCTCGTTTTTTGATCGCGTAAATATAGGTATGGCACTCCCCCACATTGTTGATGAATTCGGTCTTACTCCTGTACAGGCTGGATTATTTGGCGGTGTTTTTGCGTGGGGTTATGTAACAACTCAGTTTACTGCTGGGTGGCTGGCACTTCGTTTTGGATCCCGCCGGATTATTGGCATATGTCTTTTTCTCTTCGGTGCCTGTGCAATGTTAACCGGCCTCACGAGCAGTTACAGTCAGCTCGTTGCAATTCGCTTTTTGCTTGGATTATCAGAAGGCCCTATTCAGGCTGCCACGGCGATGTTCCTTGCGCAATGGTTTATGAAAAAAGAAAGAGGTCGTGCCTTTGGGATCTGGAACCTGAGTCTCGGTGCTGGCGCCTTTCTTGCCGGACCAATCTCGGGATGGATTCTTGCGCACCACGACTGGCGCATGATGATGGTGATAGAGGGAGCCCCAGCATGGGTGTTTTGTGCAATCTGGTTCTATGCTGTCCCCAAAAGTCTTAAATCTGCCAAATGGCTGAGTAATGAAGACCGTGATGTCATTCAGAAGGATCTCGATTCTGAACAGTCGAACTATGTGAAGGAAGAATCAGATCCATGGTGGACGATTTTTCGAATTCCCGCACTTTGGTTGATGCTGGTAGGGTATTCGCTGCATAGCATGCTGGCTTACGGATTTACGTTATGGTTGCCATCTGCGCTAAAAGGTTATGGCACGCTCAGTGAAATTATGATTGGGGTTATCAGCGGTCTACCCTTCCTGATGACGATGGTGGGTATCTGGTATATCACCCGTCGCTCAGATAAATACAATCAGGAACGGCGCCTACATGCCGCGATCCCAACGGTGCTTTGCGGTGTAGCTCTTTGCGCAGCCGCTTTTGTACCCACATCCATTTACTGGGTGCAGATAGTGTTGTTTATGTTTGTCGGCCTGACGATGAAAATGTTGGTCCCCCTTGTTTATGTTCGCCTGACCGAAATACTCCCGACCAGAAAAGCCGTACCAGCTGTAGCGTTTGTCGGTGGCTGCAGTAATTTTATCGGCCAATTCGGCGGACCACTGGTCGCTGGGTACCTGAAGCATCTTGGGGGTGGAACAAACATGATTCTGGCTTGGGGTGTGCTGGGCTTGTTCTCCATTATAGGCGGCATACTGTTCGCTATGGCCGTTGGTAAAAATGAAAATACATGGGATTTCAAGGCGGCCTTTCGTCAGCCATCCTTACGTACCAAGTCGTTGAAGGAGTAAATATGCAGGGCGCGCTACCGGCAGGAGCGCGCCCTTGCTATTTATGAAGTGCAAGTTGGGTAATAGTCTTCAAGTTAGTAAAGTAAGGTGAGAATAAGTACCTTTCGCCACTAAATTGAATATTTTAATATTTAATTTCAATTTGTTACGTTGATGGTAAACCACGTTTGGTGACTTATTCGCACCTCCTAAAATAGTTTTCCCATGACGGTAAAAACAATCAAGGTACAGACCCATGATCGAAGATCATAATCAACAACGTCCCCTCTATATTCCCCATGCCGGACCTGTTTTGCTGGAAATTCCGTTGCTCAATAAAGGCAGTGCCTTCACCAGTGAGGAGCGCAGCAGCTTCAACCTTAAAGGCCTTCTGCCCCAGAATATCGAATCCATTGAAGAGCAGGTCGAGCGCGCCTACCGTCAGTTCAAGGCCTTTGGTAACGACCTGAACAAACATATCTACCTGCGCAACATCCAGGATACTAACGAGACTCTGTTTTACCGGTTAATAAACAGCCACCTGACCGAGATGATGCCGATTATTTATACTCCGACGGTGGGTAAGGCCTGTGAAGAGTTCTCCAATATTTACCGCCGTGCCCGCGGTCTGTTTATCGCCTATCCGGACAAGGATCGGATTGATGACATGCTGCAAAACGCCACCAAGCAGAACGTCAAGGTTATCGTGCTCACCGATGGCGAGCGGATCCTGGGTCTGGGTGACCAGGGGATCGGTGGTATGGGCATTCCCATTGGCAAACTGTCACTCTACACCGCCTGTGGCGGTATCTCGCCAGCCTACTGCCTGCCGGTGGTACTGGACGTGGGCACCAACAACCAGCAGTTGCTCGATGATCCCTTCTACATGGGGTGGCGCCATCCGCGCATCAGTGGCGAACAGTATGATGAATTTGTCGATGCCTTCATCCAGGCCGCCAAACGCCGCTGGCCTAATATCCTGTTGCAGTTCGAAGACTTTGCCCAGGGTAATGCGATGCCGCTGCTCAATCGCTACAAAGATGAGCTGTGCTGTTTCAACGATGATATTCAGGGCACTGCCGCGGTAGCGTTAGGTAGCCTGCTTGCCGCCTGCAAAGCCTCCGGAACCCAGATTTCCGAAAAGCGCGTCGCCTTCCTTGGCGCGGGCAGTGCGGGTTGCGGCATCGCCGAACAGATAGTGGCACAGATGAAAGCGGAAGGGTTGACGGATGCACAGGCGCGTAGCCGGGTCTTCATGGTCGACAGATGCGGCCTCATCACCGACAAGCACCCGAATCAGCTCGACTTCCAGCGCCGCCTCTCTCAGCCGCTGGAGCGGATCAGAGAATGGCCGGTGGAGGGCAATATATCCCTGCTGGAGGTGATGGAGCATGGTCGCCCGGATATCCTGATCGGTGTCTCTGGCCAGCCGGGATTGTTTAGCGAAGAGGTGGTGAAGACCATGCACAAGCACTGTGCCCGGCCTATCATCTTCCCGCTTTCTAACCCCACCTCCCGGGTGGAAGCGACTCCTGCGGATCTCATTCGCTGGACTGATGGCCAGGTGTTGGTGGCGACCGGCAGCCCGTTTGCACCGGTGGAATACAAGGGCAAGCGCTATGTCATCGCCCAGTGCAACAACTCTTACATTTTCCCAGGGATAGGGCTGGGCGTCATCGC
>NZ_DATERI010000118.1:0-9717 GCF_035271705.1 Buttiauxella sp. | reverse complement strand
AGCCTTCTAACCTTTTATCGTTATTCCTACGTCTACTGTGGTCTATTAAAATCTACCCCCAAGAGGGGGTATATATGGGGGTATCGAATCCCGATTCTTTTCAAGATACCCCCAATGAAGCTAAATGCCAGACAGGTAGATACTTCCAAGCCAAAAGACAAACCTTATAAGCTCTCTGATGGCGGTGGCTTATTTCTGCTGGTTAACCCTAATGGCTCTCGTTACTGGCGTATGAAATACCGTATTGCAGGTAAGGAGAAATTGTTGGCGCTGGGGGTATAGCCAGGCTTATGCAGTATGAGCTTGCCTACTGGCGGGCATTCAGTCCGGTTGTAGAGCGTATAACTGGTGTTATCGAGAGAAAGGTAAGCCTTATCTGAGAGGGTTTATAGCGGGCGCGTGGTACGCAGTGGGATAGTGGTAAATTTTATACTGCTTGATACGGATTGAGGGAGCTGATTTTATCGTAACCCTTACCAGCAGCGGCCTGAGTTCATAATCAGGGATTGCCCTGTCAAAAATATTAGTACGCAATACGCAAGCCAGTACGCAGCGAAACCGTGCCTTTTGGCTGCGCACCGTGATTGCTGATTTCACTGCTCATCATCAATATCGCACGGTACGCCAGGCGCTCGTTGATTGCTTCTACTGTCAGTTTTATGAAATCAGTTTGCTTTTAATCCACTCGATCACATCCGGTTTCCCGATCGGCGAGTAGCGGCTCAGGTGTGGTAGTCCAATAACACATGTACTTCTGCCGTCGATAACAGTTTTAAAACTCCTTATAACCCAGGAGCCGTGACCGGAAGGGTAGCTCTCATCTTGGCTACCAGCGTTAAACCTCTTACTGAGGTAGTTATAGGGTGAAGTGACGGAATTACCAAAAACAATTATCACCTTCGGTTTCACGGTACCGAGTATCTCCTCGTGAATCGGCCAGCACTCATCTGCAAGGCTGTACTCCACACCTCTGTAATTGGGGCTACGGATGAAAATCAGGTTACTGCTGCATACCTCGCGCGGCTGATAACCAAGTTCCTCCAGCAGCCACGTTACGCGCTTCTGTAGCGGTGCCTCGCCAGCCTTACCCTTCCATTCCTCATCGAGGTAAGCATTGGTTGTCCGGGTGGCCAGCGTGTCAATCTGCTCGCTTATCGTCGGGTGCTTATATGTCGGGTTATCATCGCCGCCTGGGTTAAATCCCATCAGATAGACGTCGCCCGCCTTTAACGTGCTACCTGCGCTATACAGAATGCTCCCTGAGTGTTCCATATGGGCGCTGAGATGGTGTTTTAATGACGCAGTAAAGACAGTGATATTCATAACAAGCCACCTGCTTTACCCAGCGACTCACCCAGCGCATGAATTGACGGTACATAGGCCATACCACCACTGGGGTGGGTGATACTGCACCATTCGACCGGTAGCGTTGGTGGCAATTCATCCACGTTGTTCCATAACCGGGAGCCCAAGACTAAGATCACATCAGGCTCCAACTCCCGAACAACATTCAGAAACGGTGCTTGTGCTGCCCTCCACATGGCTTCGGTAGGCTGTATGCGGGACTCTTCTCCAGCGAATTCCTGAACGAAGTTGTAAAATGCGACGTGCTGCCAGGTTTCGTAGCGCTCCTCATCAGTCGGCCAGTCAGTCCGACCACGCAGGACGTTGGTCAGCTTGCTGAAAAATGCAAAGCCCGGTACATAAGCGCAGTCCTCGACAACCTTTTGCGTAAAATCCGGGCCGCTATCCTCATCTGCGCCGTAATGAGATTCACCCAGCACTAGTACACGCACGCCATAGCGGCTGTTATAGTATTTTTCGCCAACAAAAGGCATGAAGTTAACGCCTGTCAGATTGTGCATGTCAGTTCCCTATTCTTTATGCGGTTTTTTATCGTATCTGATAAGAAAGCCTCCCGTCGCGGTATTAGTAATTGTTTGTTAATCAGCAACGTGGTTTAAACATGGAAATGTATGGCCTAACGCAGGAAAATCCCCCATTAAAGCACCACTCTCGACGACTTACATCATCGCCACCCGAAGCAGCCCCTGCAGGGAGATAAACCATGACGCCACGCGAGATTGAATTACTCACCATCGCCAAGCTGGAGCATGAAGGCCACCAGCTCACCCCAGCAGACCAGCGAGAGATACACCGCTCAATACAGGATGGGCTCGCGTACCGTGCCAGACTTCGCAGCATGATGACCAGCCCGGCCTACCAGTGGAAGAAGCCAGTAACCCCTCGCCGATAGTCAGCTTTTTTTCAAATGCCGTAGAGTATTCGCAGCCTGTTTCAATGTGTTTTCTTGCTGTTTTTTTAATTTTATATGCCATGAACTGGGTAATACATGCTCTTGAGAAAATAACGCCTCAAATAATGAGACATCATGCAACAACCCTAATTGTTGTTGTAACTTAACCAATACGGGTAATCTACGGCATTGTGGTTTCGTCAATAAATGGGCAAACCCTTCCCGCCAATATCGCAGGTGTTTGGTTTTCAATCGTAAAATATGCCAGTCGGTTATCGGGGAATTTAAATGCACATGATCTGCCGCATTCAACAATTGTTTTTCCAGTTTACGATCGTGTTTTCGGGCAGTTGACTGCAAAACGTGGTGACGTTCGCGGCTAATTTTTTCTCCCCAGCTCAGGCTGGCTTGCAGCAATGTTTCCTGTATTTGAATTGTTTGCAATCGCACACTCAAACTTTTACGCGAGGAAGCTAGCCTCTTCGCTAACCAAACTACAATGGCTTCCCCTGTGTGAGTATTAGCATGCATCGACTCAGCCTGAGTCAATGCGACCTCCATATCCCGAACAAATCCAGTTAGTTTTATAGCAACTCCCAATTGTTTTCTTTGAGTATTAATGAGGTCACTGTGTGGAAACAACCCCTGTAGTACACGCAGGCTACGCAAATTAACACGCAGATCATGCAGAGCTTCTATATCATTTCGAGCAATGACAAGAGGCAGTGCCCTTGAGGCCATTAGAGTCAATGCAGAAAAATGGGCACTCAGTTCTTGGCTGGAAGATTCTGTATGAGTGGTGTGTTTTTTAGTCATCAGAAATTTTTAGCTCACATGTTAAATCCTTGCATATAGTATCGTTCAAATCTAAATGAGGCCGCCTCTGAAAACGGAAAAACTGGCTTGAAATTAAGACTGGTCAGGACGGATTGTCATCCCAAAAATCACGTCATATCTTTCCTCGTCTGGGTTTAAGCATTATTTCAGTGTTTGGCCCGTCAAAAATGAATTTTGAGAAAGTCTAACCCACTCGCACCGCTTCCCCGTCTATCGCATCACGCTTACCACCTTCATCACGCAGCACAATACAAGCACCAGTCAGACCGTACCGGGAGCAGTTACACCAGACACCTTTACCATCACCGGATTGTGCCGTGTCCTGCCGCCGCTCATAGCTGGTTACCTTATCCAGTAGTCCACCAGCAAACATGCTTTCCAGTGTTCGCCTGGTTGATTCGAGTTGGTAGTGCTTATCGAATGACCCCATGCCATGAAGCAGGTAAGCCACACCGGCCTGAAGAACTTCGGTACCGTTATGGGCCCGCAAGGTAAAACCTTATACGTCTCCTACGCGGTGAAAAAATCCCTCAGATTGACGCCACACCCTAACAGCCTGTTGCTGTCTGCTGATGGGGAAACGCTGTATGTCACTGTAAAAAAGGTTTCAATAAAGAACACTCCACCAAAGGGCCGGACAGTATTGTTCGAGTTCCTTTAGCGCAGCTTTAATTCTTCTTATGCAGGGTGTCACCACCCTACAAATCCGCTTGAATCCTTCCGATGTGCACCAGGCTCGCAATTGTCAAATTTGAAGGGGGACGTTATATTAAAAATATGTTAAAAAGTGCTCAATCTGGGTACTAAATTGTGTGTTTTTATAAAGGTAATCTTACTTTATGCCTGACAATCTTATCGAGCGTATTTCCACGGCGTTAGAATCTGAATATACCCTCGAGGGTCTTGTCCGACAGCTGCTTGAAATGCTCGAGCTGGTCACCAATATGGAGTCAACTTACCTGACCCGCATTGAACCAGATGGCAGCTTCCAGCATATCATTTTTGCTCGTAACAGCCGACAGATGCAGATACCCGAAGGGCTCTCGGTGCCCTGGGGCGATACGCTTTGCAAGCGAGCACTGGACGAGGGAAGGCGTTACACCTGTGATGTGGCGAATGTTTGGGGCGATTCCCAGGCCGCGAAAGCGTTGGGGATCACGACGTATGTCAGTACGCCAGTGACCCTGGCTGATGGTTCACTTTATGGCACGCTGTGCGCTGCCAGCTCAGAACACCGGGTGTTGAACGAGCGCAGTGAGCAAGTTTTGCAACTTTTCGCGCAGTTGATTGCTCAACAGATCCAGAATGAGCGGCTTTTACAGCAATTACAGCAGGCAAATGTCGCGCTGACCGCTTCTAGCTATACAGATGAGTTGACCGGGTTGCCCAATCGCCGAGCGGTCTTTGAGCAACTACCAAAACTCTTTTCCAATGCTCGGGATGATGCGCGTTACGTGCTGTTAGCCTTTGCCGATCTCGACGGTTTCAAACAGATAAATGATGTGTATGGCCATGAAGCTGGTGATGATTTCTTGTTTGCTGTTGGGGAGCGACTGAAAAATGGCGTACCTCCTCATGACGTGATAGGCCGAGTCGGTGGTGATGAGTTCGTTGTGGCCGGTGTTGGGCCTGGTGAGTTTGTTGAGGCGCAGCATGCGGCGAACGCTTTCAAAATTAGACTGGCAAACTTGTTGACTGGCGAGTATCAGCTACATTCCTGTGTGATTAATTATGCCGGTCCGAGTATCGGCGTCGTCGCGGTTAATCCGGCTCAGACCGATCATGACCTGGCGTTGCGCGAAGCAGATGCCGCAATGTATCTCGAAAAGGAACGGCGGCGAGATTCATTAACCCCATTAACCCACCCCAAATGATTGAGTTGCATCGCGTTGGCAAGAGAACAAGTCCCGATGAGCTTACATTAGTCAATGAGTCGGGCGCGTGAAAGCCGCCAACAAAGAGGCAGCTTGAAGTATGACGGGGTTGCGGAGATAACAATGAAAGATGTCGTCATCGTGGGGGCCGCACGAACACCCATCGGCTGCTTCCAGGGCGCGCTCGCCCCACGCAGTGCCTCCGAACTGGGTAGTGCGGTTGTGAAAGCTCTGCTTGAACGCACTGGCGTTAGCGAGCAAGAAGTAGATGAAGTGATCCTCGGCCAGGTGTTGACTGCTGGAGCCGGGCAAAATCCCGCGCGGCAAACCGCGCTAAATAGCGGTTTGCCGTGGTCAGTTTCGGCGATAACCATCAATGACGTATGTGGTTCCGGTCTCAAAGCACTGCACCTGGCAACGCAGGCAATTCAATGCGGTGAGGCTGATGTCGTTATTGCGGGTGGCCAGGAAAATATGAGCCGGGCACCGCACGTGCTGGCTGACAGCCGCAATGGTGCCGGTTTGGGAAATAGCCAGCTTATCGACAGCTTGGTACACGACGGGTTGTGGGACGCGTTCAATGATTACCATATGGGTGTCACCGCAGAAAACCTTGCTCGTGAATACGGTATTAGTCGCGAAAGCCAGGATGCGTATGCGCTGGCATCGCAGCACAAAGCTCGGGCGGCAATTGATGCCGGGCGTTTTAAAGATGAAATTGTGCCAGTTACTGTCGAACTTAGTGCCGGGAACTCAGTGATTGTCGATACCGACGAACAGCCGCGAACCGATGCCAGCGCGGAAGCACTTGCACAGTTGCGTCCAACGTTTGATAGCCGAGGCAGCGTGACTGCCGGGAATGCCTCTTCTATTAATGATGGCGCAGCCGCCGTGTTAATGATGAGTGCCAGTAAAGCTGAAGAGTTGAATTTACCGGTTTTGGCAAGGATCCGCGCCTTTGCCAGTGTCGGTGTTGATCCCGCTTATATGGGGATTGCGCCCGTGACCGCCACCCAGCGTTGCCTTGAACGTGCAGGTTGGTCGCTTCAGGAGTTGGATCTTATCGAAGCGAATGAAGCCTTTGCGGCGCAAGCGCTGTCAGTTGGAAAAATGCTGGAGTGGGATGAAAGAAAGGTCAATGTTAACGGCGGTGCGTTGGCGCTTGGGCATCCCATTGGCGCATCAGGCTGCCGTATCCTGGTTTCACTGGTTCATGAAATGATTAAACGCGATGCCAAAAAAGGGCTGGCGACATTATGTATTGGTGGCGGGCAGGGGGTTGCTTTGGCAATCGAACGCGATTAACTATTTCCTTCATACTTCAAGCTACCGTTAATTATTTTGGCTACACATTAGATTTGTTTATCAACCTAAAAAGCACCTTTATCATGAAGGTGCTTTTCTGTTTAATTGCATCGCATCTCCCTTTCAGGACTTTCCGAATTATTAAGCCTTCCTGCAGATTTGAAGATAAAACACACAATGTTTCATGCGGTATTATTTCATTTCTAATAAATGGAAAAGATTTTTTTAAATTTAGATTAAGTCGGGATTATTCTTATGTAAATTACCACCGTGGCTATTGAAATGATGTTTCATTTGTGTATTTAAATTTTTTATCGTGACGGAGATCGCTAAATATTGAGTTTGTTTTTTTATTTTGTTGATGCTTGTCACGAAGATTACCATGTGTGTATTTTGACATAAATTTTTACGATCTCGATCACTAAAATATTGTTCATTTAAAAATAAACTTCAGTTTCATAATAATGAAACGATATTTCAGCGAAGGAAATACGAATATGTTGAAGAAAGCTCTGGGCGTGGTTGTTCTTTGTGGTGTGAGTGTTGCAGCGCAGGCCGTTACTCTTGATTTACGTCACGAATATGTTGATGCTGGCTTACATGGCGATCGTGCATTGGTATCTCACCGTTTCGATAACGGCCTTGGCTTTAGCCTGGAAGCAAAATGGAAATCTGCCGGTACCGATAAAGATGAACCATTTGCGGACCTGGTGGGTAGTGGCCATGAAGAATCCATAAACTGGCGTTGGGCAGCGAATAAGAATTTTGCTCTGACCCCGGGCTTAAATATTGAAAGTAATGACAGCAAAACAATCTGGAAGCCTTATGTGCATGCACAATATAGCTTCGATAATGGTATTTATCTTGCTGCTCGTTATCGTTATGAATATTCCCGTTATCCGAATACCGAAACCAAAAACGAAGATGATAAAGTGAATCGTGGCGATCTCTGGGCTGGTTTTGCTTTGGGTGACTGGCGTACCGAGTTGAACTATGTTTATGCGAAGAGTCAAGATCAGATTCGCTCTAATAACAAAAATGACTCATACGAATATAACATGAAGGTTGCTTATAAAATCGATAAGAACTGGGCGCCGTATGCTGAAGTGGGTAACGTTCTTGGTAGCAAAACTACCGACGAACGCCAGACACGTTACCGTGTCGGTGTGGGATATTCTTTCTAATTGATTTAATTTCTGTACTCCAATCAATACCTCTGAAAAGGCCTCCGCATTATTGCGGGGGCCTTTTTATATTTAAATAAAATATAATGCCACTGAAAAAAAAAAGCCCTCCCGGTTAGGGAGGGCAAAAAACTACAGGCATATAATTTATCAGGCACTCATCAGGCACTATCTATCAGGCAGAAATTAACTCTGGATTGGCAGGCATTTTCGCAATATACAGTGCTGGTTTACCGTCTTTATCAGAACTGAAAAGAATGGCACTGTCATCCGGAGTAAATGAAGGATGTGGATGCGTCACCTGGCGGCTGTTAGCAAATGTTGCCCAGGAGGTATCGTGGCGTGCTACGCGGAAATACGCTTTTTTCGCAACATCGAAGGCATACAAATATGGGTCGTTATCGATGGTATATCCGCTGGTGTCTTTCACATCCACTGGCGTACCGGAACCATCACCGACTAATAGCGTGCCATCGAAGTTACTCATCAAATGGGAACACGCAGGCATTTGCATCACTTCGGCGTTTGCACCTGTTTCTGGGTTGTAGCTATAAATGGTTCGGCCTTGCTGGCCTTTCAGATAAGAAACGTACATCAGAGAAGAACCGTTTGGCACCCAGAACTCGTGTGTGCAGCTTTCACCTTCTGCATGTTCTTTAACTTTACGCACGTTGCTGCCATCTTCGTTGACCATCCACATACGCGCGTCAACCAGGTCGTGAGGACCTTCATGGCAGAATGCGACGGTGTTGTCATCGAATGGGCGATAAATTGGATGGCCGAGCCAGTTTTTCTCCTGGTGGATCACTGCACTTTCACCCGTTTGAAGATCAACACGCAACAGGCGGCAATTTGGCCCTTTGTGGAAGAAGTCGTGGAAGATTTTCCAATCGTTCAATGGAACCCAATCGTCTTTGGAAATTTCGATACCCACAAGCTTGGTGCAATCACTGTTAGCAACCCAAGTGCCGTAACCGACCCAATCAGCGGGTACGCGGTAAACTTCACGCTCTACCAGAGTTTCAAGATTCACTTCCAGCAGAGTGCGTTCGTTCTTCACATAATAGAGAGACGCGTCATCTGGTGAGAGGAATCCACCGAAGGTATTGTCACCACTGCCTTCAGTCAATTGCAGGGCTTCACCCGCAGCGATATCCAGCAAATAGTAGTTCCAGTTACCGTCAAATTCCCCAGCAAACAGGAGTTTATTGCCATCATTGGTAAAGCATTTTTGATAGAAGTAGTTACGATGACACGTGACTTCTGGTGGTGTTAAGCGGGTGACCTCGACGCCTGTGTCTGGGTCCTGACTCACTTCGTAATCCAGCTTAACTCGCATACCTTTAGCCATAATGCTCTCCTTTAAATGACAAATCGTACCTGTCGGAAATTAATGATCGAACAATCGGTGCTAATTTATCAAAACAATGTTTCAGGGTGTGTGATTGCATTCACTAAAAGTAACATCTATCACATGACTTGTTAGAAAAATGGGTATTAAATTGGTGAAAATTTCCGCTAACCGTGATCGCTTTATCAAATATGACAAGAACTTTCGAAAATCTGAAACAACGTTTCATTTATAATTGAAAAGCGGTTTCAAGAAGATTACTATTAAGCCATCAAAGATTACGGCGCAGTTCTTTCACCGTAAGCGATTTATGAATTGCGCTGTTAGCGCGACTAAATATTCCCCAAAATGCTTGCGCTAACAGCAGGCCCGTATATAAAAGGAAACCTACATGATTCTGGATTCGTTCTCCCTTCAAGGTAAAGTTGCTGTTGTTACTGGTTGTGATACAGGTCTGGGCCAGGGTATGGCTATCGGTCTTGCTGAAGCTGGTTGCGACATCGTTGGTGTCAACATCGTTGAGCCAACTGAAACCATCGAGCGTGTTGAAGCGCTGGGTCGTCGTTTCCTGAGCCTGACTGCTGACCTGCGTCAGATCGATGGCATCCCAGCTTTGCTGGAAAGTGCTGTTGCTGAATTCGGCCAAATCGATATCCTGGTTAACAACGCCGGTCTGATTCGTCGTGAAGATGCAATCAACTTCAGCGAAAAAGACTGGGACGATGTAATGAACCTGAACATCAAGAGCGTGTTCTTCATGTCTCAGGCTGTTGCTCGCCAGTTCATCGCACAAGGCAAAGGCGGCAAGATCATCAACATCGCTTCCATGCTTTCTTACCAGGGTGGCATCCGCGTACCGTCTTACACCGCGTCTAAAAGCGCAGTTATGGGCGTGACCCGTCTGCTGGC
>NZ_DATERI010000117.1:0-9814 GCF_035271705.1 Buttiauxella sp. | reverse complement strand
TCACTGCTGCATTATGTTTTGCGACCGGTTTACTGGGCCTTACCTTGGCCGATTTCCCGGTGATTTGGGCATCGTTTAAAGACATCATGCTTGAAATGTTGAGTCACACCCCGCCCGAATGGCCGATGGTGATAACCTGATGTGTCTGAGTTGAAAATGTAAAAGGCCTCTTTGCGAGGCCTTTTCTGTTTTTATTGATTCACGCTTTGTATTGCGTCACGCGCACTCACCGTGCTTCGCCTGAATATCAGCTCCGCTTTCGCTCTACTGCCTGGCAGTTCGTCATGGTTGGCTATTTTTTCCAGCATCAACTGACAGGCTTCTTGCGCAAGATGCTGCTCGTTTTGCCGCATCGACCAAATATTGTTGGCAAGGAAGTTCAGCATAATATTGTCATCGAACGTGCCAATATTAATTTCATGGGGAATATAGCCATACCTCGCGCGCAGTACACCCAATGCGCCTTGTAAAATCGGCAGCGATGACGCAATAAAATGTTGCGGCCACGTATTATGCGTCTCGATGTAGTCCGCCATCATCTTTTCCCCGTCGCTCAACTGGTTGTGCCCAGCGCTGCTGATGTGCTCGGGTTTAATCTCGACGCCGTGCTGTTCCATCGCTGTGCGATATCCTGTCAGGCGGTCAATAATCGAAGGTGAAGTCGGGTCACCGACAAAGAATTGAATCGGTGCATGAACTTGCTTGAGCATCGCATCGGTCAGCCGATAGCCACTATCAACGTTGTCAGTCACAACACAGCACGCCCCTTCGACACCAAAATCGCGGTCAAGAAACACCAGCGGTTTCAGGCAGTTTTTCAGATAATGCGCCTGGCTTGCTGCATTGGTCGACACCACAAAAATCCCATCGACATTGCGATTTTCCAGCGATTTCACCAACAGATTTTCATAGGCTGCATCGTTGTTTGTGCAACTGATCATCAGCTGATATCCCAGTTCACGACAGCGCGCCTCCAGTAATTCAGCCAGGGTGGAAAAGAACAGGTTCGACAAACGCGGGATCACCAGGCCAAAGGTGTCCGTTTTATTAAGCTTTAAGCTCCGCGCAGCAAGATTGATGGTATAGCTATGTTTTTTAACGTAACTATTGATCTTCTCTTGTGTCTTTTCGCTAATGCGATATTTCTGCGCGTTGCCATTCAAAACGGCACGTACCGTTGTGATAGAGACGCCAAGATCCGTGGCGATTTGCTCAATGGTTTTAGCCAATTTAACGTTTCCTTAGCTGCCATCCACGCGCAGCAATCGATCACGGAGAGGCGTCAACCTCTCCGGAAAAACACTAGTTGGTTTGTTTACGCCACAAGGCTTTTATGTGCGGGCCAAAAATTGGCAACAGCAGCGTCAGTATCGCAATACCGAGGAATACCGCACAGACCGGGCGGGTCAGGAAGATCATCGGGTCCCCTTCGGAGATAACCAATGTGCGTCGGAAGTTCGATTCTGCCATCGGTCCAAGAATAATGCCGATAACGATAGGCGACATCGAAAAGTCCAGTTTGATCATAATGTAAGCCGCAAGACCTGCCCCCATCATGACGAACACATCCGTCATGTCGTGGTTAACGGAATAGGCACCCACGGAGCACAGTACAAAAATGATCGGCACCAGCACACGGCGCGGGACGCTCATCACTTTGGCAAATAAACGCATCCCCATGAAGCCCATAATGCCCATGTAAATGTTGGCTGCGAACAAACCGATGAAAATAGAGTTCACCTCAACCGGATGCTCGGTGAATAGCTGTGGCCCGAGCGCCAGCCCCTGCACCATAAATGCACCCATGATAATCGCGGTCGCGCCATCACCTGGGATCCCCAGCGTCATCAATGGCACCATCGCGCCACCTGATACAGAGTTTGCGCCTGCTTCCGGAGCTGAAACACCTTCTGGTGAACCGTGCCCAAACTCTTCAGGGTGTTTTGACCAACGTTTTGCTTCGTTATAAGCAATAAACGAGGCGATATCGCCACCGGTTCCTGGAATAGCACCGATAGCCGTGCCAATGACAGACGAGCGAATATAAGTGGGCATCACCCGTTTAATATCAGGCCAGGTCGGCAAGATACGGTCAATTTTACTTTTAGTTTGGCGCAGAATACCCGCCAGGCGTTCACGATGATCTTCTTCAAGACTTAATAAACCCTGCGAGAATGCAAACAGCCCGACCATCACAGGAATAAATGAAATCCCGCCCATCAAATAGATTGAGTCAAAGGTGAATCGCGTCCCGCTGGTCATGGGATCCAGACCAATGGTGGCGATAAATAAGCCCAAAACGCCACCGATTAATCCTTTAATAACCGACTGTGACGAAACACTGGTAATAATGCTGATACCAAATATCGCTAAAGCAAAATATTCTGCCGAAGAAAAACCTGTCGCCACTTTCGCAAGCATTGGTGCAATTAAAACCAGAGCGATGGTGCTGAATATGCCACCAAACATAGAAGCGAGGGTCGATAAACCGAGGGCGCGTCCTGCTTCACCCTTCTTCGCCATCGGGTAGCCATCAAGTACGGTGGCCGCCGAAGCAGGCGTGCCTGGTGTGCTGATTAAAATGGCCGTAATTGAACCGCCGTAAACTGCGCCGCAATACACACCCAGCAACATCAAGATGCCGGTCATGCCCTGGAATGAATAGGTCAGCGGCAGCAGTAAAGCGATCCCCATATTCACCGTTAAACCGGGTAGCGCACCGATAATAATCCCCGCCAGAACCCCCAGCAAAATCATGCCGGTGGTTTCTAAGCTGAAGACGACCATCAGGGCATCAAGAATTTCGTTCATCGTGACCTCTTATTATTCGGAGAAGATGGATTCTGGCAGCGGTGATTTAAAGACAATTTCAAATGACACATAAACGCACAAGACAATCAACGCGGTCACGATGGCGAGAAACAGTGGGCGTCGTTCACCCATCACCCACATGATGGCGGGAATCAAAATCAGTGACGAAGCAATAAACCCAGCGTAACAAAGCGCAACCCCGTAAATCACCATCAAAACAGTGACGCCGTAGGCTTTACGCACGGGAAGTGAGCTAAGGTCAGCTTTCTCGCTCTTGACAGTACCACTCTGCAAATAAACGCTGACCCATTGGATGAGCCCTAAGCCAATAAATAACCAGGCCAGAACATAAGGCCAGAAGCGCTCGCCTAATATTCCGTTTTCATCAAACATCGGCATATTGCGCGACAAGAAGATAATCGCTATCCCCAGTACCAGTGAGAACATCCCAACAAAAATATTCTGCGTACGCATTGTTGTATCTCCCTCCTGCCGCATTGCGGCAGGAGTCTATTTAGTGATGATTTGATTACTTTTTAGCGGTTTCAGCAATCAGTGCAGCGTACATAGCATCATCTTCTTTCATCATGTTGTACGCATCATCACCAGCGATAACGACTGGCATAATGCCTTGTTTCTTCAATGCTTCCTGATACGCCGGTGTGTTTACCACTTCGGTAAAGGAATCAACCAGTTGCTTCTTGATGTTGTCATCAATTTTTGCTGTCGTGGCCAGCACAGCCCAGGCACGCATTTTGACGTTAACATCCAGATTCAGCGCTTCTTTAAAGGTCGGGACATTCGGGAATAATGGGAAACGTTTTTCATCCATCACGCCGAGCACTTTTAAAATACCGGCATCCACCTGAGATTTAACTGAACCTGGTGTTGTTAATACGGCATCAATATGTTCGCCGACCAATGCGGCAATCGACGGGCCAGTACCTTCGTTATAAGGAATATGGTTAAATTTAGTGCCGGTGATTTTTTCAATATTTGTCGTCGCGAGGTCAAAAATAGCCCCGTTGCCGGAGTTACCCACTTTAATTTTGCCAGGGGTGGCTTTAGCGGCATCAATAAATTCTTGCAGCGTGTTATACGGTGATTTGGAATTCACAACGACAGCCACGGGATCGGCAATCGTGGTAACAATGGGTGTGAAATCTTTATAAGTCACTGGCGATTTCCCCTGGTGTGGGAACATCGCTAATTCAACTGTGGTCATCACCAGCTTATATCCATCCGGGCGTGCTTTTGCCACTTCAAGCAAACCGGTAATGCCGTTACCCGCAGGCTTATTTACCGGAACCAGCATGGTGCCAGACGGCATTTTGTCACGAGCATATTCAAGTACGGTGCGGGCAGAAGTATCAGTACCACCACCCGGATTTTTTGGGATGACGACATCAATATTCTTTTTTGGATAGGTCAGAGTTTGTTCCGCATGCACCGCCCCAAAAGGCAGCAGCATCAATAAGGCACATAACAGGTTCTTCTTCATAGGGTACTCCGCTGTTTTTATTTATTGTGAGTAATTTGGCTGTATACGATGTTGGTTCGGTTAAATGTCCATGTCAGATGTATAACGTTCCCCTCGACGATAATGGCTGGATAAGAAAATTCACCTTTGCTGTGTTCCAAAGCCCACGGTTGCGACCACGTCGCGCCATTATCTTGCGATTCCAGCAAGGCAATCGGATAACGGCGCCCCCAGTTACCTTCGATTGGATTACATGCCAGAACCAGGGTCCCGCAGTCCAAACCAACCACATCAACTCCACTGTTATTGTTGGGTAATGTCGTCGCGTATGCGGTACACCAGTTTCGGCCATAATCAAAAGAATCAGTACGATAGATCTTTCCACGCGTACTGCGTAGTAACGCGTGAATATTCCCCGGGTGCGATTCCCACAACGTGGGTTGAATCACACCATCCCAGGTAAACACTTGCTTTAGGTCGCATTCCCAGAGAGCGTTTTCTTTGAGCCCCTGCCAGACATTTTCATCAGCGGCCAGTCCGGGTTGTTGATGCTCAAACGGAATATCGACTTTGTACCAGGACTGCCCGCAATCAGCAGACAAATCGACAAAAGCGTCCCAGTGCAGCTCGTCTTCTGTCGACCCTGGTGCTAACCACTCGCCATTACTCATCACCAGAAGTTTGTTTTTTACTGGCCCACGCGGCAGTGGGTCGCCGCTGATTAACGCGCGTGGAGCGCTCCAGTTCAAGCCACCATCGTGTGACACCGACACTCGCGTGCTCCAGCGGTGAACATCCGGCCCAACTTTATAAAACAGCCACACCGTCTGTTGCTGGTAATGCAGCACGGGGTTCCAGTGCGCCAGCCCCGGTTCAGCCAGAATGCGTTGTGCAGGCTGCCATTCACCGTTTTGTGCACGCGCGAGCCAAATGGCGGTATCGCCGCTGCCTTCTTTACTGCCTGCAAAAAATGCCACCAGCACACTTTGCTGCTCGGGCAAAACCACCAGCGTCGAGGCGTGGCATTGCGCAAAATCCGTCTGGGATTCGGGTAGCAAAAACTGGCGAATTTTTTGGGTGAAGGCCATCAACTCTCTCCTTATATCGCCAGTGTTTTCTGAATATCACGCCCCAACTGCACCATGCTATCAATGGCCTGCGGGAAGAAGGTTTCACGGTAACCCTGGCTGCTGCGTACCCGGCAAGTATGGGTGGTGAAATTGCCAATCTGTTGCTGGAAAGATTTGGCACACACCGGGTAATCGAGGTTTTCTGCCAGTGCAGCAGTGGAAAGATAATCCGCCAGGCGCTGCGCTTTTTCCGGCTGGGTTTGCCAGTTTTCATACAGCCAGACATACATCTCAGGATGGAAGTTAGCCATCACGCCGCTGTATGCCTGACACCCCGCTTGCAAGGAAGCCAGTAATGTTTGGCTATTCGCATTCGCCAGATGCAAGCGGCTGCCTTTAGCCAGTTCCAGGCGGCGCTCAATCATTGGCAAACTACAGCAAGTGTCTTTGATAAACGTGTAGCGGCCACTTTGCGCACACCACGCGACGGTCTCTTCACTCAGCAGACGCTTGTAAGGATACGGGCATTCGTAAATGCCCAAATCCACATGCTGTGGGACATCAGCGGTCAGGCGCTGTAGATTTTTCAGTGCCAGTGCGTCACTTTCCCCTGCCAGAGCCAGCCGGTTGCTAATCAGGATCACCGCGTCCACGCCGGTATCCGACATTTTAATCAGTTGCTCGCGCTGGTGATTGTACGCATTCGCAGTATGGCCAGAAGCCACCACCGGGACGCGCCCATTCACACATTTCACGACGAATCGCACCAGTTCAATGGACTCTTCATCACTAAGGAAAAACATTTCGCTCGACTGGCAGTCGGCAAATAAACCATGCACGCCAGCAGACAGATACCACTCGATTAAGCGTTCAAGCGATGACCAGTCGATCTCTTTTTGTTCGGTAAACGGCGTTAACATTACAGGCCAGATACCCCGGTATTTTTGTTCGTTCATCAACCTGCCCTCTACAACAACCGAACCGCGTCACCTGCCACCTGCACCCGAATCCCCTGGGTGAGCGACTGAGCAACAAAAGCCTGCAATACTGTTTGCAGTTCATTTTCTGGAACATAAGCGACCGTCAGATGGTTACTTTGATGCCCAGCCATGAGGTCGTCGCGCCCCACGCCATCCAGCACCGCATTCAATAGCGGCCATTCGTAACAAGTCGCTCGGCGGCGGCGTTCAAATTCAGCCTCCGGTAATTCCACCGCATGCCCGGTGCCGATATGCATGATGACTTCACAGCCTTCGTAGTGCGCACGCGCCCAGATAAAGCGCCCAGCTTTGCCCTGCCCGGTAATGGTTGAGCCGCCATAAGGGAAGTACATCGCGGGCTGGCGATATCCGGTTGCGCCAGCGATACCGCCTTTGAGGTGTTCAAACGGAACGGCACCCGAAATTTCCAGATCCCAGTAGAACGTTCCCTGGTATTCGCTGCCCCAACGGATGTCATGCAGCGTGGTTTCTGCTGGCAGAGAGAAGGAGGTTAACAAACGCCACAACATGGTTTGTGGGATGGCGGTGCCCATATCCACTTCGTTGATGCACGGAATAGGCTGCCCGTCGCAGATGATGTTGCCCTGCTCGTCCGGGATCGGGAATCGTTCGGTAGAGCCAATTGCGCCTTCGGCAAAATCAGAGGCGGCACAGCTATCTTTCAACCCTTGCTGATACTGCACACCCACAGCAGATAAACCGAAGCGTTGCACGAAACGCGCCATCGCAATCATCATTGCGCACTGTTCTTTGACTTGCTCGCGGGTCAGTTCTTCACGGCCATTTTCACCAAACAGGAACTTCATTCCGCGCTCCTGATACCAGGCCAGGCACGCTTCACGCAGTTCATCAGAGACTTTTGCCATCTCAACCAATAACGCTGACTGCGAGAGCGATTCGATTGGCATCCCGATATTCACCATCGCTTGCTGCGGGAAGACGCCGTTGATCATGCCCATGCAGAAGGTGTCGAACAGGCCAAGAATCTCTTTGTTTTGCAGGATAAATTCACCGGCTTTGCGCCCCATATTTCCAGCTGGTGTCGCCATGACCGGATGCGTGGGTGCGATGCTGTGCAAATAGCCTGTTGAGTGCTGCAAAGAGCCGTAACGTAGCCAGGTTTGCAGGCCATTAACGAACAAATCGTCATTAAAATTTTCTGACCACAAGCGCGAGTACGATTTACCCAGGCTGGTCAGCGAGCCTGCCAGACACAACATGCCCACCAGCCCCGGCCATGTGCCATCAAAGTTCGCCAGTAACAGCACCGGGCCTTTGTGATGAACCAGCGAAGGAGCGACGTGATGTGAGTATTGCCAGGCTGTCAGCAGGACAATCACTGGCGCATTTTCATCAATTTGGGCAAACAAATCGCTGCCCTGGCGTTGGCTGCTGATAAACCCGTGGCCACGTTCTTCATCAATCGGATGAGCGCGTTTCAAGCTGTAACCCAGAGAACTCAACGCATCCTGCAATTTCGCTTCGTATTTTTGTTGCACCGGCCAGCAGGCGAGATTCGCTGATTCGCGTAAGTCAGCGTTGGTCACCATCAGGATTTCATTTTTACCCGCAGATATTTTTTGCGACACAGAAGGTAGAGTTTGCGTAATCACGTTCTTATTCCTTTTATGTAATTAATTGGCCACGAGGTATTGCTGCATAACAGCCTGATAGCGCTGCTGATCCTGATACATTTGCAGGTACACCTGATATTTTGCATCGTGGAAAGAGCGGTGCGCGGTGTCCGGTTCTATGGTCTTATCGAGTCTGACCATGGCTTTAGCCGCGGTTGAAAAATGGGTGAATGCCTTGCAAGCGACAGCGCCGTTGAGTGCCGCGCCCAGCGTGACGGCGTCTTCTTCTTCAACGAGGTGGATGGTTCGTCCGGTTGCATTGGCGTATTCGCGCAACCACAACGGATTTTTGCTCGCCCCACCACACAGGGTTATGGAATCAATGCGCTGCCCGTTTTGTTCCATGGTGTCGATGATGTGCCGCGTGCCATAAGCAATGGCTTGCAATGTGGCGAGGTACAACCGTGCCAGCGCGTGTTGCCCTTTTTCCAGGGTTAATCCAGCGACCATGCCTTTAGCTTCAGCATTCGATCGCGGTGAACGATTGCCGTGGTGGTCCGCCAGAATATGCAGTTGGCGCGTCGGATAAGGTTCAGCCTTTTCGAGCCTGGCAACCCACTGGTTGAGGATTTGATAGACGCTACAGCCCAATTCGGCGGCGTCATTTTCTAATTCAGGCCACGCGTCACTTTGCATCAACGTCCAGTCAACCAACGCTCCCGCCGCACTTTGTCCGCCTTCGTTCAGCCACCAGCCTGGGTACATGGCAGCAAAATATGGCCCCCAGACACCCGGAACGGATTTGGCTTCCTGGCTAACAATCATATGGCAGTTCGAGGTGCCGCTGATTATCGCGAGATTGGCTTCAGGTGACGCTGCCACCAGCGCCAGGCCGCCAGCATGGGCATCAATCAAACCACTGGCGACGACGGTATCGGTGGTTAAACCTAACTGTGCCGCCACATCAATACGCAGTGTGCCGACCGACTGCCCAATATGAATAATATTCGGTGGGATTTTGTTGACTAAATCAGTTAATTCAACGGCATCCAGCAAACTCTGACTAAAACGCTCTTCATGAGACAGATAGTTCCATTTGCAGGTCAGCGTGCAGACTCCCGCGGCATCAACGCCCGTGGCGCGCCACACCAGATAATCCGCTAAATCGAAGAAACGCCAGGTGGAAGCGTAACGCTCAGGAAAGTGCTTTTTCAGCCACAGAATTTTGGGTAATTCCATTTCAATGCTGACCTGACCGCCGACGTATTGCAGCGCGGAATCATTCGTTTCGTTGATACGTTGAGTTTCTTCTCCTGCGCGGTGATCCATCCACATCACGATGTCGTGATCGGCATTCCCTTCTTCACCTACTGCTACAGGCTGGCCGCGTGAGCCCACAGCAACCAGTGAACAGGTGGCATCGAAACCAATGGAAGCGACTTGTTGAGGTTGCACACCTGCAAGGCCCATGGCTTCACGCACGGTGTTACAGACCTGTTGCCAGATATCGCTGGAAGATTGTTCCACACGATTTGGCGGGTAGTGAAACTGCTGGATAGGACGAACAGAAAATGCCAAACGAGTCCCTTGCATAGTGAAAATACCCGCACGGACACTCGCAGAACCTACATCAACGCCAACAAATAATTTGTTCATTTTGCTGCTCTCATCGGCTACTGCGTCGAGAAAGCATATTGATTAAGTGAATAGTTAAACTCAACCACGCGCTGTCTATTTTGTGATCAGCACGACATGATTAAAAAAGCTTCAAATGAAGATTAAAGTTTAACTAATTGTTTTTATAATGTTTAATTGGGTTTATTTTTTGATCGATTTTTACTGCGTCGTGACAGCTTTTTGTCGCATGGAGGGGGAAAA
>NZ_DATERI010000116.1:0-19790 GCF_035271705.1 Buttiauxella sp. | reverse complement strand
GGTACAATCATGGGCTTCCCGTCTCCAGCGCTCGACTATGCAGAGAAAAGCGTCAGTCTTGACGCAATGTGCATCTCAGTACCAGCCGCTACGTATCTTGTGCGAGCCGCGGATACACACTGGCATGCAGGAATTATGAGCGGAGCGATACTTGTAATCGACAGCAGCAAGCGCCCATGCGATGGATCGATAGTTGTCGGAACGGTGCAGGGTACTTTCAGGGTGCTGAGGTATAAAAAGTTCCCCGAGCCTCACCTGGAGGAAATCGACCGTCCGGAGAGGCAATTCTCGCTGCTGGATGATTTCGAAGATGACGGTGTGTTTGGCGTGGTGACGTGGATACTGAACGATGCCAGGAGTGGTGAGTTCGACGATGTGCCGGTGATGTGATGGGGCATGGGTGGGGCAGAAAGTTACCGCGAAACGATGTTAGTTCATGTCACTAAGCAAATCGTAACGCGGTAAGGTATTGGTAATTACCGCACTTCAATCCTATATCTAACCACTTCGAAAAAATAACCAATCCTTTCCAGGTGAAGATGAGTTGTAAAACGGGATTCCCTAATACCGGTAATAGCGTCACCACATCGTGGCTGCTTAGCGAACTGCCGATACCGAGCATGATGCCGCAGAACGACAGCAATGCCACTGGCAACATAAAGGTTTTGCCAAGGTTTTGAAAAAACTCCCAAAGCGTAATTTTTTGTGGTGTATTAGCCGCCATAACGACTCCTTGACCTTGGTTGAGAAATGAGTTGAGGTACAAAACGAAACGGATGATAAAACGTTTTACCTAATTTTATTGCGCGTCAAATCACAGATCAAAATCTCAGCACAGTGCTTAATATGCACATATAGGTTAAACGATTTATCAAGAATATTTACATCCTAAATAGGTCGAGTTGCATTAAGCTGGCGGATGAATGCATCACCGATGTGCGTCGCCAACAAAGTGGCGAATGGAAAAGTATGACGGGTAAAGTTTCATGGAGGTTTCGTCTCGTTGATGACAGCACAAGAGAAGAAAATAACAATTAATGAAGTTGCTGAGGCCGCCGGGGTTTCTGTTACCACGGTTTCTCTGGTACTCAGTGGCAAAGGGCGCATCTCAACGGCGACCGGGCTGCGTGTGAATGAAGCCATCGAAAAACTGGGATTCGTGCGTAACCGGCAAGCCGTTTCTTTGCGCGGCGGACAGAGTGGCGTTATTGGCTTGATCGTGCGCGACCTGTGTAATCCTTTCTATGCTGAACTTACCGCGGGCCTGACTGATGAGCTGGAAAAGCAGGGGAAACTGCTATTCCTGACGCAAAGTGGTGCTCAGGGTCAGCATATGCAGCGTTGCTTTGAGACTCTGGTTTCACAAGGCGTGGACGGCATTGTTGTTGCTGGTGCGGCAGGACAGGGCGCAGATATGCGTACCATTGCCGAACAGAAAAATCTGCCGCTGGTCTTTGTCTCCCGTGCCAGTTACCTCGACGATGCCGATATTATCAGGCCCGACAACATGCAGGCCTCGCAACTGGTGACTGAACATCTGATCAAACGTGGCCATCAGCGCATCGCCTGGCTGGGTGGTGACGGTTCTTCATTAACGCGTGCCGAGCGTGTCGGTGGCTATTGCGCAACCTTGCTGAAATACGGTTTGCCTTTCCATAGTGAGTGGATAATCGAATGCGAACCGAGCCAGAAGAAGGCAGCCGATGCGATAACCACGCTTTTGCAACATAACCCGACGATCACCGCCGTGCTTTGCCACAACAGCACAGTCGCGATGGGGGCGTGGTTTGGCTTACTACGCGCTGGGCGACAATGTGGTGAGGGAAGCATCGACAGTTATTACGACCAACACGTAGCACTGGCCGCGTTCGCCGAGGTGATGGACGATGAACTCGATGATTTACCGTTAACCTGGGTGTCGACACCTGCGCGTGAAATCGGCCGCAGCGCCGGGCAACGGATCCTTAAACGCTTACAAGACGACCACGAAGAAGTTCGCAGCCAGATAATGGCCGCAAGATTGGTGGTGCGGAAAAGCTAAACATCATTTTTATGATGGCTGTTGGCCAACGAGCGATGTCACTATCCCAAACGAAAAAGCCTCCCGAAGGAGGCTTCTACAGAGATAAAAACTAAATTTTACTGCTGCGGTACTGCTGGAATAGCTGGCGCTTCCAGTTCAGGCGCTGGAGCAACAGAGTCGTCTAAGCCTGGCATACCAAACATACCAACCAGATCACTTAGCGGCATTTTCTGCCCGTTCAGTGTCACTTGGCCATTGGCATACTGCAGGCTGGAAACCACCTTATTGTCTTCCATTGTGGTGACGCGGAACATTTGCCCCATCGCTGCGAGTCCTTTGATTTGCTGGTCGGCAAGTTTAGCGGCTTCGGCAGGCTGGTAACCTTCAAGCTGTGCAATTTGGGTCATAAACGCGGTTGCCATATCCACTGGGATAACCAGTTTGCTATCCAGCGATTTCACCACGCGGTTCAGTTGCTCTTCCGGCGTTGTTGGCTCGGTAGTGGTCAGTGCCGGGTCTTTCAGGAACAGCGAAAGGTTAAAGCTACTTTCACCTTTTGCATTCTTCCAGCTTAATGGTGCCACGGTAATCACGGGATTGCCTTTCAACAGCAGTGGCAGGTTAGCGGCAAATAGCTCGACCATTTTTTGCTGATAAACTTCTGGGTGCAGTGCGGTTGCTGGGTCAGCCAGCAGCTTTTGCGACTCAGCATTGTACTTCTGGCTCAGTTCGTGAACCGCAGCACCATCGAGGTTGCCGATTTTGATCGTCAATTTGCCGCTACCAATATCCAGGTTCTGCACTTTAAGTGAGTTCAGGGAGTAATCGATTTGGCCGGAAAGATGTTTTTTATCTTCCTGTAATTCGGATTTGGCATTGATATTAAAGCCTTCAAGCACGGCCATCTCTTTGCCTTCGATGGAAACAGCGAGTTTCTCGATAGACGCTTTTTGGCTACCAATACGCTCAATAAATTCGCTACGGCTGCTTTCACCTTCGGTTTTTATGCCGTTGAAGGTCAACTGTACGTGTTGGTCGTATTCATTAGTGGTATTAACCAGGCCGCTTTGCGCTTCACCGCTGACGGAAATCTTGTCTCCCTTGCCCTCGATATCCGCTTTAAACTTGCCGCCGCTAAAGGCGACTTTTTCTTCACCTTTCACGTAATCCAGTGGCAGCAAATCGATATCTGAAGAAGTATCACCGCTGTAGCCGATACGTGTTTGCGCATCAATAAACGACTGGCCTTTAGCAATATCGAACAAAGGTTTAGTCGTCGGATTATTCACAAGTGTGGTGTGAACGGATGCCATAGAAGGCAGCAGATTGAATTTTTTCAGCTGTGCGAAGGGGAATGGCCCGTGATCGATGGTTTCATTGAACACGATGCTTTGATCAGGTTTGAGAATAGTACTGGTCTTTCCCGCTGCTGGTTTGATAACCAACTGCATTGAGCTGTGGAACAGGCCACGATGATAGTCCTGGTAGCTTAGCGTTAAACCTGCTTCCGGCGAGACTTTGTTCAATTCGGTGTTAGCGTTACCCACCATCTCCGCCATGCGGCCTTCAAGCTGTTTTCCGGTGTACCAGGCTGTGCCAGTCCACACCACACCCAGAGCCACAATGACACCTACCGCAACCAGTGATTTTTTCATTCGATCATCGTCCATATTAAGTGCGTCTGCCGGTCGTCCTCCGGCAGACGATTGAAATGCCCGCAGGCATTTAAGAAACCTGTCTGGTGAAGCTTAGCAATCTATCCATAAAAAATCAGTAAGTTGCTTGTACTCACCCCACTTCAAACTGCATCTTCGTAGGCTACATTCACATTGAACTGGGTCTATACCTCATATTTTAGAATAGACGCGCGCCACACGGCCAACACCGCTGATAGAAACCGGTGATTCAACTGCTGCAATAAATGCAGACTCACCGGGCTTGAGTACCAGTTGCTGCTGGTCTTTACTTAATACTGCTTCACCTTCGGTACAGAAAATAATCGCTGCACTGGTTTGTGCAAGTGGGGTCTGTTGAGAGCTGAGATCGTGCAAAGAGAACGCAAAATCATCAACCGGAATAGGGAAGTCCAACTCACTTGCCAGTTTTACAGGTTGTGTCAGCAATTGAGCAGCAGGTTTTGGCTCAAACTTCACGTTTGCCACCAACTCTGGAATGTCGATGTATTTTGGCGTCAGGCCCGCACGCAACACGTTATCGGAGTTCGCCATCACTTCCAGCGCCACACCTTTCAGGTAAGCGTGCGGTGTTTCTGCGAACAGGAACATCGCTTCACCCGGTTGCAGTTTCACCACATTTAACAGCAGTGGTGAGAACAAACCGCTGTCGTCCGGGTAGAACTCAGAGATAACACGAATAGTTTCCCACGGTTCACCCTGTTGGTTGTTCAGTGCGGCTTTCAATACGCCCAATGCCAAGGATTTTTCATCGCCTTTCATGTTTAGCAAACTGGCAAAAAGCTGTGACAAACATTCAGCATTAGGCTCTTGCAAGAAGTGGGCGATGGCCGGATGTGCGCCTGAAACGGGTTGCAGCAGTGAAACAATATCGGCAAATTCGCGGAACGCGTTCATGGCAAGGAACGGTGTTAATGCAAAGACGAGTTCTGGTTTGTGGTTAGGATCTTTGTAGTTACGCTCGGCAGCATCCAATGGGATACCTGCTGCATTCTCTTTGGCGAAGCCTATTTCCGACGCTTTTTTGTTAGGGTGAACCTGAATAGAAAGGGGTTGATCGGCGCACAGCACTTTGAAGAGAAACGGCAACTCACCAAATCGCTCTGCAACGGCCTTGCCTAATAGTGCGGGTTTGTTAGCATCAATCACATCGCGCAGTGCCCGCGGCTGACCATTTTCAATAATTTTTGAGCTGCTTTTCGGGTGAGCACCCATCCAGAGTTCCGCCATCGGCAGGTTTTCAGGATTTTGCACGCCATAAAGTTCCGTTAACGCAGTTTGACTTCCCCATGCATAATTTTGCACTGAGTTAATGAGTTTTTGCATTATCAAGCCCTGTAGTAATGTAAACAAAGTTGCGGCTATTAAACCAATTATCTGAGATGAAGTAACCAGGGGATCAAAAAGTCGTATTAGTCTCAGTTTTTGTTAAAAATTTGTGTACCATATTTACCCGTCATACTTGATGCAACTCCTATTATTTAGGGTATGGCGCGTTCGTGAGCCAACAATTGATGTCGTAAGTGAGAGAACAATGTCGAATAAAGCCTTTCATTATCAAGAACCGTTCCCGTTAAAAAAAGACGAAACTGAATACTATCTGCTCAGCAGTGATTATGTTTCAGTGTCAGAGTTTGAAGGGCAGGAAGTCCTGAAAGTTGACCCTAAAGCCCTCACATTACTGACCCAACACGCCTTCCACGATGCCTCGTTTATGTTGCGCCCGGCTCATCAAAAGCAAGTGGCCGATATCCTTGATGACCCTGAAGCCAGCGAAAACGATAAGTATGTCGCGCTGCAATTCCTGCGTAACTCCGAAATCGCGGCGAAAGGCATTTTGCCAACCTGCCAGGATACCGGCACGGCGATAATCATGGGTAAAAAAGGCCAACGAGTCTGGACCGGCGGTGGCGATGAAGAAGCGCTGTCTCGCGGCGTCTACAACACCTTTATTGAAGATAACCTGCGCTACTCGCAAAACGCGGCGCTGGATATGTACCAAGAGGTGAATACTGGCACCAACCTGCCAGCGCAAATCGACTTGTACAGTGTCGATGGTGACGAATATAAATTCCTCTGCATCGCCAAAGGTGGCGGTTCAGCTAACAAAACCTATCTGTATCAGGAAACGAAGGCGCTGCTCAGTCCTGGCCGCCTGAAGGATTACCTGGTCGACAAAATGCGCAGCCTCGGTACGGCCGCATGTCCGCCGTACCATGTTGCGTTTGTGATTGGTGGGACTTCAGCCGAAGCCACGCTGAAAACGGTGAAACTGGCTTCCACCAAATACTACGATGGGCTGCCAACCGAAGGTAACGAACACGGCCAGGCTTTCCGCGATGTTCAGCTTGAAGAAGAACTGCTGATAGAAGCACAGAATCTGGGGCTGGGTGCGCAGTTTGGGGGCAAATATTTCGCCCACGATATCCGCGTTGTACGTTTGCCGCGCCACGGGGCGTCATGCCCGGTAGGCATGGGTGTCTCTTGCTCCGCAGACCGCAACATTAAAGCGAAGATCAACCGTGACGGTGTCTGGATTGAGAAACTCGAGCATAATCCTGGCAAATATATTCCGCAGGAACTGCGTCAGGCGGGTGAAGGTGAGGCGATTAAAGTCGATCTGAATCGCCCAATGAGCGACATCTTAAAACAGTTGTCGCAATACCCTGTCTCTACGCGCCTTTCTTTAAGCGGCACGATTATTGTGGCACGTGACATCGCTCACGCTAAACTCAAAGAACGTATCGATAACGGTGAAGGCTTACCGCAATACATCAAAGATCATCCGGTGTATTACGCAGGCCCGGCCAAAACGCCAGACGGTTATGCCTCCGGTTCATTGGGGCCGACAACCGCGGGCCGTATGGATTCCTATGTCGATCTACTGCAAGCCAATGGCGGCAGTATGGTGATGCTGGCGAAAGGTAACCGTAGCCAACAAGTGACGGATGCCTGCCATAAACACGGTGGTTTCTATCTTGGTAGTATCGGCGGCCCGGCGGCGGTTCTGGCGCAACAAAGCATCAAGAGCCTAACCTGCGTCGAGTACGCAGAACTGGGGATGGAAGCTATCTGGAAAATCGAAGTCGAAGACTTCCCAGCCTTTATACTGGTCGATGACAAGGGCAATGACTTCTTCCAGAAAATACACGCCTCGCAATGTACGCGATGCGTGAAGTAAATATCCCAAGCCGCTCATAAGGGCTAACACCGTTCACTTAAGCCAATGAATGAGGGGAAACACCGGGATTTGGTTCCCGGAGGGACGCCAAACCCGGTGGTCGCCCCGGAAATCTCATTCTTAAACTAACGGTGTTACCCATAAGGGCGGTTTTTTTACTCCCTTCATTCTTCGAGTTGCGTCCGTGTTGGCTGCACTCACTTACCCGAATCACTTACCTCAGTAAGCTCATCGGGATAAGCTCACTTGCTGCCTTGACGCATCTGGAATTATTTGGGGGTGCTCAAAATCTAAGGAGTAAGAAATGGCAACCGTTCGCAGTGAAAAAGACTCAATGGGCCCAATTGACGTTCCGGCAGATAAACTGTGGGGGGCGCAAACTCAGCGCTCACTTGAGCACTTCCGCATTTCCACTGAAAAAATGCCCACAGCATTGATCCAGGCGTTGGCGTTAACCAAGCGGGCTGCCGCCCAGGTCAATATGGACCTCGGCTTGTTGGACGCTACCCGAGGTCAAGCGATTATCGAAGCCGCCGATGAAGTGCTGGCGGGCGAGCATCCAGACGAGTTCCCGCTCGCTATCTGGCAAACAGGCTCTGGTACCCAGAGCAACATGAATATGAATGAAGTGCTGGCAAACCGTGCCAGTGAAATTCTTGGCGGCGTACGCGGTATGGAACGCAAAGTTCACCCGAATGACGACGTGAATAAGAGCCAAAGCTCAAATGACGTTTTCCCAACAGCCATGCACGTTGCGGCGGTGATTGCGGTTCGCGAACAACTCATCCCACAATTAAACGTGCTGAAAGCGACATTGCAAGGCAAGGCCGACGCTTTCCGCGACATCGTCAAAATTGGTCGTACGCATTTGCAAGATGCCACACCGCTAACCCTTGGCCAGGAGATTTCCGGCTGGGTAGCCATGCTTGAACACAATCTCAAACATGTCGAGAACAGCTTGCCACACGTTGCTGAGCTGGCCTTAGGCGGGACGGCTGTGGGAACAGGGCTGAATACCCATCCTGAATACGCGGTGCGCGTCGCAAAAGAACTGGCCGAATTCACTCGGCAACCGTTCATCACCGCCCCAAATAAATTTGAAGCACTGGCGACCTGTGATGCGCTGGTCCATTCTCATGGAGCATTAAAAGGGTTGGCCGCGTCGCTGATGAAAATAGCCAACGATGTGCGTTGGTTATCCTCAGGGCCGCGTTGTGGGATTGGTGAAATAGCCATTCCTGAAAACGAACCCGGTAGCTCAATTATGCCAGGAAAGGTCAACCCAACCCAGTGTGAAGCGATGACCATGCTGTGTTGCCAGGTGATGGGTAACGACGTGGCGGTCAATATGGGTGGGGCATCCGGCAACTTTGAGCTTAACGTTTATCGCCCGATGGTGATTCATAACTTCCTACAATCGGTGCGTTTGCTGGCCGACGGTATGGAAAGTTTCAACGAGCATTGTGCGGTGGGAATCGAACCCAATCACGACAGGATTGCGCAATTACTCAATGAATCGCTGATGTTGGTGACAGCACTCAACACGCACATCGGCTATGACAAGGCCGCCGAAATCGCTAAGAAAGCCCACAAAGAAGGGCTGACCTTGAAGGCATCAGCGTTAAAACTCGGTTACCTCACCGAAGACGAATTCGATGCCTGGGTGCGTCCGGAAGAGATGGTCGGCAGTATGAAACAGTAAGTTTTATCGCGCCTGCCTCTATTCTTCGCAATACAGATGCAGGCGCGGGATCACCAGCCGCAACGGTTGCGCATCCGGTTTATAGCGATGGCGAATATTATCCGCGTCATAATTCAGTAACTCCCCTATATCGGGCGGCATCTCGCCGTTGTCAGGATTACACAAGACCACCAGCGGTGAAGGGCAGGCATGCTGTACCTGTTTTTTGCGCTCCTGATACCAGGCGCGGGCCACAGGCTGCACTTTGACAGGGCGCTTGATTTTCAGACGCACTTTATCTGACAGGCGACTGATATCATTAAGTTCTCGTGTGATTTGTTCAGCCCACTGTTCACGGGTATACGGCGGCACCGCGCGATTAGCCTTCAAGCTATTTTCAAGTATTTCAATGATTTCACGTCTGGAATAGTTCTTGATGATTTGCTTATTCGCCCAGCCAAAATTGAGCGTGGTGGGGTTATCCAACAACGTGATAGTGCGATAAGCGTTGAGCGTGATGAGCCCTGGAAGCTGGCGGTGAACCCACTCAAACCGTTGTACGCTGGGTAAACCTGATTCCACACTAACAATGTTTTCAAACTCTTGTTTTCGCAGATTAATGCGCTGAATCAGAGCCAGAGTTTGCCCGCGTTCAATCTCATCAACCTGATAACAAACAGCACCAGGCAAGCGTACTGCGGCTTTGCTGCTGGTTTTCTCCGACTGTTGCTGGATAAATAATCGTGTGAAATGGGCCAGGGTGGCTTGATGCGCAGCGTGACTCAGCAATTGAGTGACGTCAATTGTCGTCACCGCATCATGTTCTTTCCCTTTGTCCACTGTGGGTAACGTGAACACACGTCCAACCAACAATCTGTAGCTATCGAGTTGCTCACGGAGCTGATGCAAATCACGCTCAAGTTCGCGAAATGTACTGTTCAAGCGCTCAATCAGATCATATTTTGCCATTTCATTACCCATTAGTTACAACATACTTAAGAATTTATAACACAGGGAGAGGAACCTGACCATCAGAGTCGTTAGGGTCAAGCAAGGGGAAGAAAGATTTTTAGCGGCGTGGTGTCACGGAGGCCAGGGCTAAAGGGGATTGCGTTTTGATAGGCCAGCTAAAGCGGAAGCGGGCCCCACCCAGCGCACCACTATCGACGACTACAGAACCTTCCATTGCCGTCGCGACAGAATGAACGATCGCAAGGCCAAGCCCACATCCACCAGTGGCGCGGTCGCGGCTGGGGTCGAGGCGAACGAACGGTTCAAATACCCGCTCGCGCTCTGCGGCTGGAATGCCTGGACCATCGTCCTCAACTTGTAAAATCGCGGTTCTGTTGTCGAGCCACAGACTGATTCGCAGCTTCTCTTTACTGTAGCGCAGCGCGTTATTGACCAGATTATCGGTCACTCGCTCCATCAGGCGCAGATCAATCAAGCCAAAATCCCCGTCTGATGGGGTTTCCAGCAGGATGTCGAGTTGAGGATGAATGATTCTGATATCAGCGATATGTTCATCAAGCCAGTGAGGGACATCCACACTGGCCAGTTGTAACTCTGTTTGCGGGCGGTCAAGGCGAGCGTATGTCAGCAGCTCTTCAATCAGCGCTTCTAACTGACCAATATCACGGTTTAGCGCCAGTGATTCAGTTTCCGTCAGGTTGTCACTCATCTCAAGGCGATAACGCAGACGCACTAGTGGCGTTCGTAGTTCATGAGCAATTCCGTCAATCAGTAGCTTCTTGCTGGCAATTTGTGCGTTGATGCTGTCGGCCATCTGGTTGAAGGCGACACCTAACCGTTCAAAACTTGAAGCGCTATCGAAATGGATACGTTCATCAAGATGCCCGTTACCCAATCTCTGCGACGCCGTTTCCAGTTTCAGCATGTCCTTCCAGTGGGGCCGCATCCAAATAAAGACCGGGAAGGCGAGTGAGATGGCAATAAATGCCATCAGTGCGACATCCAACAAGCGCATTTGATGCAAGAAAAAGAGATAGGGAATGGGGCCGACAGCAAGAACATAATGGCTGCGGGGAATACGCTGAATAAAAGTGTATTCGTCGTCGAGGGCGACAATTTCACCTGCTCGCAGATGATGCATGGTCATTTCATCGAGCTTGAACTTGTCCATAGGCTCGATGTGCAGCTTAAAGGATAAATTGAGGTCGAGGTCTTTGATGGTGCGGTTCCAGTCGCGAGGTGGGATTTCTCGTAACTCGCTGCGCATCAAATACAGCGAACTCTTCATTAAATCATCCAGCGACTGACGACCCGCACGCTCAGCGGTGAATTTGTACACCAGCCCAACCAGCATGGTCATCACCAGGAAGCAGACAAACAGCAAGAGATAGAACTGAATGAACAGCTTTTTCATCAGGCTTCACTTTCCCAGGCGTGTGGGGCAAACAGATAGCCTTTATTGCGTACGGTTTTGATTCTGAATGGTTCAGTGGCGCTATCGTAGAGTTTCTTTCTCAAGCGGGAAATCGCGACATCGACGCTGCGATCTAAGCCGTCATAAGTCACGCCGCGCAGGTTCTTAAGCAGAGCATCGCGGTCCATGATTTGCCCCGCATGAGTCGCCAGCTCCCACAGCAAATCGAAATCTGCCGTTGAGAGGGTAATATTTTCACTACCCAGTATCACCTGGCGATTTACCGGATCGATACACAACGCACCAAAGCGCATCGCTTTGTGAGGTTTGAGCGTATGAGTGCTGTTCTCGAAAGTATGTTGTGCAGATACGCGCTGGCGCAGATGAAGACGTAGACGGGCTAACAGAACGGCTGGTGGAGTAGTTTTAAGAATATAATCGTTTGCCCCCATTTCGAGCGACAAAATATGGTTCATATCGCTGTCCAGGGAGGTCAGTAAGACAATCGGGCCATCCCATTGCGGGCGTAAATCGCGGCATAACGTCATGCCATCTTTGCCTGGTAGCATCACATCCAGCAGCACGAGATCAGGTTGTTGTTGCGCAATAGTCGCTTCGGCGCAATCACCACGGCTTTCGACAATAACGTCAATGTCATGTTTGCCGAGGTAAGCGGCAATTAACGCACCGACTTCCGCATCGTCTTCTACATATACGATTTTGTTCATGGCCAGCACATTAAATCAAAAGGAAAACATACCCTGATTCAGGGGGTAACACCATATATGGCGGGTAAACAGACTCACCGAAGTGGGCGGCCTCCATCAACGGCATGTGTTCGGCCAGTGACGTAATGGCTACTGAGCAGATAATCAACAAGGGCAATAATTTCTTGCTCGCCGGGTGCGATTTTCATCAGTGATTTGTTGAGGGCCTTTTGGCGATATTGAGCATCGTCATGTTCGTTGAACATAATCATCGAAGGTGCTATCGCATTCACTTTAACAACAGGTGCCAACTTACGGGCAAATGAACGCGTCAGATTATCCAGTGCGGCTTTACTGGCGGCATAGGCAATATGTTTGTCGCTTCCACGTTCAACAATGTAGTCGGTGAAATGAATAATGTCGGCACTGGCATGGCCATGCCCGATGAGCAAAGATTCAAGGTGATGATTGAGCAAGTAGGGGGCATGAACGTGAATCTGGAGCATTGCCGTCAGAGTCTCGGCGGGCGTTGCATCGGATGACTCCGCAAGCCAGGCGCTGGCATTATGCAAAATGGCGCGCAGGCCACTGCATTGTTGCTTAACGGCATCAGCAAATTGTTCAATGCCGTCATTGGTTGAGAAGTCCCCGTACAAACAAATCGCACCGGCTTGCTCAAGCTCATCTACCGCCGCATAACGTGTGCGGTAGCTGATCATTACCGGTTGCTGTTGGGCCAGAAAGTGTCGAGCCAATGCCAGGCCAATTCGTTTACCCGCTCCGGTAATTAAAATTGGACGTGTGGACGTTGCTATTCCCATTGACTGCTCCTTATTATCTGACCCATTTTGTTGCGACGAAGTGAGTTATTTCACCAGCATCCACGTAGCCGGAAACGCAGCCACCAGCATCAAGACGATTACCGATTTTTCTTTAAAATTCAGTCCAATGTCATGGGTGTGCGTGCTGCGGGTGTACATAAACACTAATAAACCTGGCGCATACAGTACCACTGAAAGCAGTAAATGCATTGGGCCTGACGCGTAAAGCAGCCATAAACCATAAATACAGGCACCAAGACCAATTGCCTTATGCAGCGGGCGGGTGGAGATTTTCAGCAAATAGGCACCGACCAGGAAATAAGGCACCAGAATCATTTCTGAAGCAATGGTCAACAACGTGTTGTAATCCGAACCCGTCAACCAAATCAACACCAGGCAAATTTGTACGCTGATATTGGTGAGCCACAGGGACGCAGAGGGCGCATTGTTTTTGTTTTGACGCGCAAAAATCTTTGGAAAGGCTTTGTGAGTAGCGGCCAGGAATGGTACTTCAGCCGCCATAATCGTCCAGCTTAAATACGCACCGCACACTGAAACAATCAGCCCGGCGGCGATAATAATTTCACCCCAAGGCCCCATCATTTCAACCATCAAACCGGCCATTGATGGGTTGCGCATTCCGGCGAGTTCTGGACGTGAAATCACACCCAGAGAAAGCAATGTCACCAGCAGATAAACGCCTAATGCGGCAACCACCGCCAGCAATGTGGCGCGGCCAACATCATTTTTATTGCGCGCACGAGCGGAAACCACCACGGCCCCTTCAACACCAATAAATACCCATAGGGTAATAAGCATGGTGTTTTTGACCTGTTCCCAAACCGGAACGCCAAGCTCAATCCCGCTGAAATCGAGACTAAAGGTTGAGAGTTTGAAGGCCATCGCCGCCAGCACAATAAACAGGCCTAACGGCAGCAGTTTCGCCAGTGTGGCGACCATATTAATGCTGGCCGCAGTTTGTACGCCACGCAGCACCAGGAAGTGCACCATCCACAGCAAGACAGAGGCCCCGATAATCGACTGCCAGGTATTACCATCACCAAACAGGCGCAATTCTGGTGTATCGGTGAAGAAACTCAACGCCGAGAAAACGATAACCAAATAGGAAACGTTGGCGATGACCGCACAAAGCCAGTAACCCCATGCCGAAAAGAAACCGATCAGTTCACCAAAACCTTCGCGTGCATAAGTGAGGATCCCGCCATCAAGATCAGGACGCAAACGGGTTAACATCACCATGGCCAGAGCCAGCAGTAAAATGCCAACCCCTGTAATGACCCAGCCTAACAGCAACGCTGCCGGACTCGCCACACTCGCCATGTTTTGTGGCAGGCTAAACACACCCGCACCGAGCATTGAACTCAAAACCAATGCCGTTAATGCAGCGAGGCCAAGCTTCTTTTCCATTGCAGTCCTGTAAAATTCAAATTAGAGGCAGAATAATTATTATGCTTTTTTGCATAAAAATGGTGGGTAACACTAAGGCGCGGGATTTTACGGAGTGTAAGAGCTGCTTGCAATGGCATGAGCCACAAAATGCTCGGTGAAATAAAAAAAAGGGCACAAGGTGCCCTTTTTAGACGCAGTAACGGAGTTACAACTTACTTATACAAATCAGCGCTAATGGTCATGTTACCACCACGTTCTTCCCATTGACGGGTAATGTGGTAGTACTTCGCACCTTTCTTGGCGGCGCGTTTAGCCACCTGGTAAGAAATCTCAGTGCTGCTGCTGTAGTGACCTGTGAACTTCACGCTATCAAATGGAATCATTTGTGCGGCAGTTGTTTTATTCACTTCTTCGATTTTTGTCCCATCTGGCAGCGTTACAGTGTAACGACCACCTGTTGTGGTTTGTGTTTCGAAGAAACGACCGATATCAGAAGTCGGGGTGCTGGTTGTTGCAACGCCTGGGATCTCAACGGCAGCGGCAGCGGTGCCGCCTGCAGCCAGTGCAGCTTTACCGGCTTCGGAGTTGGCAGGAATGGCATCAGGGCTTTGCAACACACGTTTCTTGGCATCTTTTTTATAGATGAACGCGGTAATGCGCTGGTTGCCACCAGAGTTTGCGTCGATTTGACGAACGATAAAGAACGAGTCCGCCCCTTTTTCTTTAGCGACACGCGTAATGGCATCGTTAACTTCAGGCTGACTGCGATAAAAACCTTGGATTGTCACGGTATCGAATGGCTCAAGAGCATATGCTTGGTCTTTCGGTAATTCGGTAACACCGTTCATTACGCGGTAATTCTGTTTCTCAGCTTTAGGGGCATCATCATGATACACGTCTGCAACTACGCGCCAGTTACCGCTGCTGCCGGTATCGTTAGTGTCCAATACGTAGAAAGATGCCGCACCCATATTATCGGCACGTTTAGAAACAGACTTCACTGCTTCACCAATCGAGTTAAAACGGCCCGTGATGGTAATGCGATCAAAAGGTTTAAGAGCAGCTGCTTGATCTGGAGTCAGTTCCGTTGCTGCCTGAGCAGACAGCGTTGAAAGGGAAATCAGTGCTGACGCCAGAAGGGTAGTCTTGAGCTTCATAAAAATAATCCTTCGCCTTGCGCAAAATGAATACAAATACCGCATTCTCTGAGGGTTACCTGTTAGCCGCCGATTATGGCATTGAAACACTGCAACTGTCTGCGGCATTTTTCACTCAACAAATGTTGATTGCGGATTTTTTTCATAACAAAAATTTATAGGTCAATAAAAGAGTACTTTGACCAGTAAAACCGGTAAAGCTTACAACTTAATTAGTTAATGTAATGTTAAAAGTGCTATTTGCATTGGTTCAGAATCGTGAATTACGGCTCCGTTTAAGCGGATTATCAGGTCTCACAGAGGAATGTCAGTCAAAAAGAGCTGTCTGAAGTGCTGAATGCTCATCTTTTACGATTTTGATACAAATACTGAGATCCTGATCTAGATCACAGGCGTTATTTTCAGTAGGTTATAAAAAGTTTGTTACAGATGTATATCCGAATCATTTGAGTTGTATGAAGGCGACAAGATCGTAAGTCTCTATGAGCATAGCTGACTATGTGATTGGGGCACACGAGTGCAGTCAACGCGCTTGCGGCTTGAAGTATGAAGGATATTTTTCATTGAACGGGTAACGGAAATGACGATTGCCTTGTGTGCTAAACAGGCAACGTGTCTGAATTGCCATGGCAATGTCTGACAAACCATCAACAAAAAAATCAGATGGAAGGGAATACTATGCGTATTGGGGTACCAAAAGAGCGGTGGGCGGGAGAATCCCGTGTGGCAGCCACGCCAAAAACAGTGGAGCAATTGCTGAAGCTGGGTTTCACCGTCACGGTCGAAAGTGGCGCAGGCAAACTGGCAAGCTTTGATGACGAAGCGTTTGTACAGGCTGGCGCAACCATTTCAGAGACTGCTGACGTCTGGCAGTCTGACGTTGTTCTGAAAGTGAATGCACCGCAGGACAGCGAAATCGAACTACTGCGCGAAGGTTCTACGCTGGTGAGTTTTATCTGGCCTGCGCAAAATCCTGAATTGCTCGAAAAACTGGCCGCAAAAAACGTCACCGTAATGGCGATGGATTCCGTGCCACGTATTTCTCGTGCTCAATCTCTTGATGCTCTGAGCTCGATGGCAAACATTGCGGGTTATCGCGCAATTGTTGAAGCCGCTCATGAATTTGGTCGCTTCTTTACCGGGCAAATTACGGCTGCGGGTAAAGTGCCGCCGGCTAAGGTGATGGTTATCGGTGCTGGTGTTGCAGGTCTTGCAGCGATTGGCGCAGCAAACAGCCTTGGCGCAATCGTCCGCGCATTCGACACCCGTCCGGAAGTTAAAGAACAAGTGCAAAGTATGGGCGCTGAGTTCCTTGAACTGGACTTTAAAGAAGAAGCGGGCAGCGGTGATGGCTACGCCAAAGTCATGTCCGAGGCATTCATCAAAGCCGAAATGGAACTCTTCGCGGCGCAAGCCAAAGAAGTGGACATTATTGTCACCACCGCACTTATCCCAGGTAAACCGGCACCAAAACTCATCACGCGTGAAATGGTTGATTCCATGCAACCGGGCAGTGTGATCGTCGATTTGGCGGCACAAAACGGCGGCAACTGCGAATACACCGTGGCAGACCAAGTGACTGTTACGCCAAACGGAGTGAAAGTTATCGGTTACACCGATTTACCGAGCCGTCTGCCAACACAGTCTTCCCAGCTTTACGGTACCAACCTGGTTAACTTGCTCAAACTGCTCTGCAAAGAGAAAGATGGCAATACCGTGGTTGATTTCGAAGATGTGGTTATTCGTGGTGTTACGGTTATTCGCGATGGCGAAGTGACCTGGCCGGCACCTCCGATTCAGGTTTCTGCACAGCCGCAGGCTGCAGCAAAAGCTGCGGTACCTGTTGCCGAGAAGAAACCTGTGTCGCCGTGGCGCAAATATGCGTTTATGGCACTGGCGATCATTCTGTTCGGCTGGCTTGCGGATGTCGCACCGAAAGAGTTCCTCAGCCACTTTACCGTATTCGCGCTGGCTTGCGTGGTCGGTTACTACGTGGTGTGGAACGTTTCACATGCACTGCATACACCACTGATGTCAGTTACAAACGCCATCTCAGGGATTATTGTGGTCGGCGCATTACTGCAAATTGGTCATGGTGGCTGGGTTAGCTTCCTGAGCTTTATTGCGGTGCTGATTGCCAGTATCAATATTTTTGGTGGTTTCACCGTCACTCAGCGCATGCTGAAAATGTTCCGGAAGAACTAAGGGGTAACACATGTCTGGTGGATTAGTTACAGCAGCATACATTGTTGCCGCTATTCTGTTTATTTTCAGCCTGGCGGGGCTTTCAAAACACGAAACCTCTAAACAAGGTAACTTGTTCGGTATGGCCGGTATGGCCATTGCACTGGTTGCGACCATCTTCGGGCCTGAAACGGGCAACGTGGTGTGGATTATCGTGGCTATGGTGATTGGTGGTGCCATCGGTATTCACCTTGCGAAGAAAGTTGAAATGACCGAGATGCCGGAGCTGGTTGCCATTCTGCACAGTTTCGTGGGTCTGGCGGCGATTCTGGTTGGCTTCAATAGCTACCTTGATCACGCACCAGGACTTGAGCCGGTGATGGAGAACATCCATTTAACGGAAGTATTCCTCGGTATCTTCATCGGTGCGGTGACCTTCACAGGCTCTATCGTCGCGTTTGGTAAGTTGCGCGGTATCATCTCTTCCAAGCCGCTGATGCTGCCAAATCGTCACAAACTGAACCTGGCAGCGCTGGTCGTCTCCTTCGCTATGCTGATTATCTTCGTGCGTACCGAAAGTGTTGGCTTGCAGGTTCTGGCGTTGCTGGTGATGACTATCATCGCGCTGGTTGTGGGTTGGCACCTGGTGGCGTCGATTGGTGGCGCAGACATGCCGGTCGTGGTTTCCATGCTGAACTCCTACTCCGGTTGGGCAGCGGCAGCGGCAGGCTTTATGCTCAGCAACGACTTGCTGATTGTAACCGGTGCACTGGTCGGTTCTTCAGGTGCGATTCTGTCATACATCATGTGTAAGGCGATGAACCGCTCCTTTATCAGCGTTATTGCTGGCGGCTTCGGTACTGACGGTTCTTCTACCGGTGAAGGCGAAGAAGTGGGTGAGCACCGTGAAATCACGGCGGAAGACACGGCTGACCTGTTGAAAAACTCGACGTCTGTGATCATTACCCCAGGGTACGGGATGGCGGTGGCGCAGGCGCAATATCCAGTGGCTGAAATCACTGAGAAACTGCGCGCTCGCGGCATCAAAGTTCGCTTTGGTATTCACCCGGTTGCGGGACGTTTGCCTGGCCACATGAACGTTCTGTTGGCAGAAGCCCGCGTGCCGTACGACGTGGTTCTGGAGATGGACGAAATTAACGATGACTTCACTGATACCGACACCGTTCTGGTTATCGGCGCGAATGACACCGTTAACCCAGCAGCGCTTGAAGACCCACGCAGTCCAATTGCGGGTATGCCAGTGCTGGAAGTGTGGAAAGCACAGAACGTTATCGTGTTCAAACGCTCGATGAACACCGGTTACGCTGGGGTGCAAAACCCACTGTTCTTTAAAGAGAACACGCACATGCTGTTTGGCGATGCTAAAGCCAGCGTTGAAGCGATTCTTAAAGCACTCTAGTTTTTAACGAGTCGGCTTGCTAAAACCGCCTTTCGGGGCGGTTTTTCTTTGCTGAATTTGCCTCAAAAAAAAGCCCGTCGCACGGAAGTGGACAGGCTTTTTTATTTGCACGGAGCGTTAATCGTCTTCGTCGTCATCCAATTCTACTGGTGTTTGATAATCATCAGGTTTGAGAACCAGCAAATCACAACGCAAATGGTCAATAACTTGTTCAGCAGTATTGCCGAGGAATGCAGCGGATAGCCCGGTGCGTCCTATTGTGCCAAGCACTACGATACCTGCTTGCAGATGCTCTGCCAGATCGGGGATCACTTCTTCTGGCAACCCTTTCTCGACGTGAGTCATTTTCTCATCGATACCAAATTTCTGGCGCAGCGCTTTCATCGCCACCAAATGTTGACCGCGGATGGCATCGTTATAAACACTTGGGTCAAAATCAGGGAGTTCGATGGCGATATTAATCGGGGTTATCGGGTAGGCACCCACGAGGTGGACTTCGGTGTGGTTAATATCTTCGGCGAGGCGAATAGTCTCTTTAACCAACTTCTCATTGAGCGCATTGTGATACAGCTCTTCACTTGCCAGGTTGACCGCGACGACCGCTCGTCCACCTTCAGGCCACGGTTTTTCGTTAACCATCCATACCGGGCTTGGGCACTTACGAAGCAAATGCCAGTCAGTTGGGGTGAAAATGACCGCTTCCAGTTTATCGTGCTGGTGCGTCATTTTGAGCACCAGATCGTGTCCACCGCTGATCACTTCCTGAATAATCGCCTCGAAGGGACGATTATGCCAAACCACTTTAATTTCAATAGGGACGCCCGAATCGATGTAGTACTGGGCTTGTTCTTTAATCCAGGCAGAACGCTGGCTAATGACGCCTTTGCGCATAGCAGTACGTTCATCTGGTGACAGCAGGGTGGTCATCTCGTAGGAAAAATCATAGATAGGCAGAAAGGCTTTGATCCTGCCACCAATCCGTTGATGCAAATAAACGGCACGCCGAAGGGCGGGTTGATCGTCCTGATTGGGATCTATAGCGACTAGCATGTTTTGATATTTTGCCATACAGGTCTCCTTACAACTGCTTAACCACAGTCTGTTAAGTAAGATTAACCTATATGTG
>NZ_DATERI010000115.1:0-40619 GCF_035271705.1 Buttiauxella sp. | reverse complement strand
TCCCGCTGCAAACTAGCGTCAGGGGGTGTAAAACAACGTAAAGTCATAGATTAGCGCGCCTTGATGACGTAATTTCTGCCTCGGAGGTAATTTAACAATGAATAAAATTCTGCTAGTTGATGATGACCGAGAGCTTACTTCTCTGTTAAAGGAACTGCTCGACATGGAAGGTTTTAACGTAATTGTTGCCCACGACGGCGAACAAGCGTTGGAACTTATTGACGACACCATTGACCTTTTATTGCTCGACGTGATGATGCCGAAGAAAAACGGCATTGATACGCTTAAAGAGTTACGCCAGTCACACCAGACCCCTGTCATTATGCTTACAGCTCGAGGCAGCGAGCTAGATCGCGTTCTCGGCCTTGAACTGGGTGCCGATGACTACCTGCCTAAACCTTTCAACGATCGTGAACTGGTGGCTCGTATACGCGCTATTTTGCGTCGTTCACACTGGAGTGAGCAGCAGCAAAACAATGACAGCGGTTCTCCGACGGTCGAAGTTGACGGTTTAAGCCTGAATCCTGGTCGCCAGGAAGCGAACTTTGATGGGCAAGCGCTTGATTTGACCGGTACCGAATTTACCCTGCTCTATTTGCTGGCGCAGCATCTGGGCCAGGTGGTTTCACGCGAACACTTAAGCCAGGAAGTGCTTGGGAAACGTCTGACACCTTTCGACCGTGCTATCGACATGCATATTTCCAATCTGCGTCGTAAGTTACCGGATCGCAAAGATGGGCATCCGTGGTTTAAAACATTACGTGGCCGCGGCTACCTGATGGTGTCAGCTTCATGATAAGTAGCCTTACCGCGCGTATTTTTGCCATCTTCTGGTTGACGCTGGCGTTAGTGCTGATGCTAGTGCTGATGCTGCCGAAACTGGATTCGCGTCAAATGACCGAACTGATGGAGAATGAGCAACGGCAAGGCATCATGATTGAACAGCATGTTGAAGCGGAACTTGAAAACGACCCACCGAACGACCTGATGTGGTGGCGTCGCTTGTTCCGGGCCATTGATAAATGGGCACCGCCGGGACAGCGTTTGTTACTCGTGACCAGCGAAGGGCGAGTTATTGGCGCCCAGCGCAATGAAATGCAGATTATTCGAAACTTTATCGGCCAATCTGATAACGCCGATCATCCGCAAAAGAAAAAGTATGGACGCCTTGAATTAGTAGGGCCATTTTCGGTACGTGATGGTGAAGATAACTACCAACTTTACCTAATCCGCCCTGCAAGCAATTCCCAATCTGATTTTATTAACCTGCTGTTTGATAGACCTTTATTACTGCTCATCGTCACGATGCTGGTCAGTTCGCCGCTGCTGTTGTGGCTGGCGTGGAGTCTGGCAAAACCTGCACGTAAGTTGAAAAATGCCGCTGATGAGGTGGCTCAGGGTAATTTACGTCAACATCCTGAACTCGAATCCGGACCCCAGGAGTTTCTGGCCGCCGGTGCCAGTTTTAACCAGATGATTACCGCTCTGGAAAGGATGATGACAACTCAACAAAGGTTGCTGTCCGACATCTCTCACGAATTGCGCACCCCACTGACCCGCTTGCAGTTAGGCACAGCTTTATTGCGACGCAAAACGGGTGAAAGCAAGGAGTTGGAACGTATAGAAACGGAAGCTCAGCGTCTGGATGGGATGATCAACGACCTGCTGGTCATGTCTCGCAATCAGCAAAAAAATGCGCTGGCGAGCGAAACCATGAAAGCCAACCAAATCTGGTCCGAAGTGCTGGACAACGCAGCCTTTGAAGCAGAGCAGATGGGTAAATCGCTGGAAGTCACTTACCCACCAGGTCCATGGTTGATGTACGGTAATCCCAATTCACTGGAAAGTGCACTGGAAAATATTGTCCGCAACGCATTACGCTATTCACACACGAAAATTGCCGTCAATTTCTCCGTTGATAATCAAGGTATTACTATCACCGTCGATGATGATGGCCCAGGCGTCAGCCCGGATGATCGTGAGCAAATATTCCGTCCTTTCTATCGAACAGATGAAGCGCGCGACCGCGAATCTGGCGGCACTGGGCTGGGGTTAGCGATTGTAGAAACGGCTGTTCAGCAACATCGTGGTTGGGTGAAAGCCGACGACAGCCCGTTGGGTGGATTGCGGTTAGTGCTTTGGCTACCTCTCTACCATCGCTAATATAGCCTCGTTAAAGAACAGGCTCTCCGGGGCCTGTTTTCCTTCTGGTGATAAATTGATATTCTGCGCCCCAAGTCTTATGGGGGCAGTATGCTAAATATCGTTTTGTTTGAACCTGAAATCCCACCGAATACCGGGAACATCATTCGCTTGTGTGCCAATACTGGCTTCCGGTTACACATTATTGAACCAACAGGCTTTGGCTGGGACGATAAGCGACTGCGCCGCGCGGGGCTGGATTATCACGAGTTCGCGGCCGTCAATCGCCATCAGAATTACAATGCGTTTCTTGAAGCTGAAAACCCACAGCGTCTGTTTGCGTTAACCACTAAAGGAACGCCGGCCCACAGCGCGGTGAGTTACAATGATGGGGATTATTTGGTGTTTGGTCCGGAAACGCGAGGCCTGCCTGTCACGATTCTTGATGCTTTACCTGCAGAGCAAAAAATCCGCATACCGATGATGCCAGACAGTCGCAGCATGAATTTATCAAACGCCGTATCGGTGGTGGTATATGAAGCCTGGCGCCAGCTTGGTTACCCCGGCGCCGTTCTGAGAAGTTAGATTCCGTCACCGTACTCGAAGCCATTGTTGGCTCCGTTAAAGTGCTGATCCATATCGATGGCAGGCATATCACTTTCAGGCTTGCCAACAATTCGCGCAGGAACGCCGGCCGCCGTGGTATGAGGGGGCACGGGTTGTAACACCACAGAACCTGCGCCAATTTTCGCCCCGCGCCCTATTTCAATGTTACCGAGGATTTTCGCCCCGGCACCAATCATCACGCCTTCACGAATTTTTGGATGGCGATCGCCACTGGTTTTACCTGTACCGCCCAACGTTACAGACTGCAAAATTGACACATCGTTTTCGACAATAGCCGTTTCACCGATCACAATGCCGGTCGCGTGATCGAGCATGATCCCATGGCCAATTTTGGCCGCCGGATGGATATCCACCTGGAATGATACTGAAACCTGGTTTTGCAGGAAAATAGCTAACGCCCGGCGTCCTTCTTTCCACAGCCAATGACCGATACGATAGGACTGCAAAGCATGAAAGCCTTTCAGGTATAACAGCGGAGTGGAATATTTATCCACTGCAGGGTCACGAGTGCGCACAGCCTGAATGTCACAAGCAGCTGAGGCAATCATTTGCGGTTCTGCCGCATAAGCTTCTTCGACAACTTCACGAATAGCTATAGCAGGCATAATCGAGGAAGCTAACTTATTGGCGAGCATATAGCTCAACGCACTACCGAGATTTTCGTGCTTGAGGAGAGTTGCGTGGTAAAAACTGGCCAACATCGGTTCACAATCGGCAAGCGCCCGTGCTTCGGCTTTAATATTGTTCCACACCAGATCCAGTTCTTCAGACGACATTGCTCTCTCCAGACAGAAAAACAGCGCCCGGCACAAAGTACCGGAACGCTTCAGTTATTGCGGTTGTGTTGTTCCATCCATAGTCGCAATACCCAAAATAATTCGCGTTGCATCGCGGCGATAAGAGAACCCATCCCGATGAGCTTACATAAGTAAGTGATCGGGTGAGTTCACACAGCCAACAAAGATGCTGCTTGAAGTATGATGGGTATTAGTTGCCGCTCCGTTCATCCTTGCGTGTACGACCAAGCAACGTTAATGCTGCCTCGCGAGCGTTTTTTCCGCAATACAATACCTGATAAATTTCCTCGGTTATTGGCATTTCGACGCCAAAACGCGCCGCCAACTCCCGCACTTCTTTGGTATTGCGGTAACCTTCAACCACCTGGCCGATTTTCTGCTGCGCCGAATCAACGTCCGCACCCTGCCCCAGCGCCATGCCGAAGCGACGGTTACGTGATTGGTTGTCGGTACACGTCAAGACCAGATCGCCTAAGCCTGCCATTCCCATGAAGGTTTCCGGGTCAGCACCCAGTGCAGTCCCCAAACGTGTCATTTCCGCAAGGCCGCGAGTAATCAACGCCGTACGAGCATTCGCACCGAAGCCAATACCGTCAGACATTCCGGCGCCAATCGCAATCACGTTTTTCACCGCGCCGCCGAGCTGCACGCCGATAAAATCAGGGTTGCTATAAACCCGGAAGCTTTTGCCGCAGTGCAGCAATTGCTGGAGGTCCTGAGCAAAGGTTTCATCCGTTGCCGCCAGGGCGATTGCTGTCGGTAATCCTGCAGCCAGCTCTTTGGCAAACGTCGGGCCGGAAATCACCGCTAATGGGATTTCATCACCGAGAGCTTCACGCGCAACGTCTTGCAACAGACGCCCGGTTTCTGCTTCCAAACCTTTAGTCGCCCAGACGATACGTGCGTCTTTACGCATTAACGGTTTGATTTGACGCAGCACTTCCCCGAAAACATGACTCGGCACTACGACCAGAATATTGCGGCTGGCAGACAGTGCTTTCGCTAAATCGCTTTCAAGATGGAGAGTGTCAGGAAAAGGGACATCAGGAAGAAACGCCGCATTACAGCGATCGGCCTGCAATGTCGCAAGGTGTTTAGGGTCATGGCCCCACAGAACAACGTGGTGACCATTACGCGCTAGTGTGATGGCAAGAGCGGTGCCGTAAGAACCGGCACCGATCACAGTCATTGAGGCATTAAGGCTATTCATCAGGCATCCTGATGGTTTTCAGCACCTTCGCCGTTTTGCTGCTCCAGATAACTCATGAACAGCGCATCGAAGTTAACCGGTGCAAGGTTCAGCTGCGGGAAGGTACCACGAGAAACCAGGCTAGTGATTGCTTCACGTGCATAAGGGAACAGAATGTTCGGGCAGTACGCACCCAGGCAATGTGCCATCTGCGGACCTTCGATCCCACCGATGGAGAAGATACCTGCCTGCTGAACTTCACACAGGAATGCAGTGTCTTCGCCCAGTGTTGCGGTAACAGTAACACGCAACACAACTTCATAGACGTCGTCTGCCAGTTGGCTGGAAGCGGTATCAAGATCCAGCTTCACTTCTGGCTGCCAGTCTTTCTGGAATACGTGCGGCGCATTTGGTGCTTCAAAAGAAATGTCTTTGGTGTAGACACGCTGAATCTGGAAAGCCATTTCTGTGTTGTTTTGTTCTGACATTGTAAACCCTTAAAAAATTAATACGTCCTTAAACGGCAGTAAGCGACAAAGGAGTGCACTAGCGTAGTAGGGGATCGAGTCCACCACGAGCATCGAGTGCATACAAGTCATCGCAACCGCCAATGTGCTGTGCGTCAATAAAAATCTGCGGCACTGTGGTTCGTCCACTGCGTTTAATCATCTCTTCGCGCTTTACGGCATCACCGTCAATCGCTAACTCCTGAAACGTGACCCCTTTGCTTTGCAGCAGGTCTTTTGCACGATGGCAAAATGGACAGGTTGCTTTAGTGTAGATTTCAATATTCGCCATGGTCTTCTCCAATATGCGCCTCGATTTATTTACCGCGAACTAATGGCAGGTTTTCCCCGCTCCAGCCAGCAATCCCTTCTTTAAGCAAGGTCACTTTCTCGAAACCGGCTTTTGTCAGCAATGCGGCTGAATCTTGCGAACTAACACCATTGCCACAAACCACGATCACAGGCTGTGCTTTATGTTTTTCCAACTCACCGAAGTTGCCACTTTTAATATCAGCTGGCAGGACACTCAATGAGTTAGCGATATGACCTTTGCGGTAATCATCACGTGAACGCACGTCGACTACAACGGCATCTTCTTTGTTGATGAGGAGTGTCGCTTCACCACGGGTGATGACCTTAACCTTAGAGGTTAAACCTTTAAAGGTCATGAAAAGTACCGCGGCCAACAAGCCAACCCACGCCAAAATAAGTATGGGATGACGACCAATGAATTGCGTAATTTCTTGCATGGGGGGGTGTAGCTCCCGACTAAGTAATATGAAAAAACCAAGTGAGGAGTATACATTTGCGTTGTGCCAAATACAGCCAGTCTGCGTTAGGTTATGTAGATTCTGCGGACTGTTACGAAAAAAATTACGTTAACGACGTAAAACCGATCACAATCCAACCCTTTTTTTTGATCTTCTGCGGCTATTTACCCCGTAGTCTGTAGTAAAATTACGCAAATTTTGTCTTTGGCTTAGAGGTTGTCGCAATGTCAGTTACTAAAAAACCTATGGTTCTGGTGATTCTGGATGGTTATGGTCACCGTGAAGAGCAGCAGGATAACGCTATTCTGAATGCTAAAACCCCGGTTATGGATAACCTGTGGGCTCAGCGTCCACACACCTTGATCAACGCATCTGGTATGGAAGTCGGTCTGCCAGACGGCCAAATGGGTAACTCCGAAGTCGGTCATGTAAACCTTGGCGCTGGCCGCATTGTTTACCAGGATCTGACTCGTCTGGACGTTGAAATTAAAGAACGTACTTTCTTCGCCAATCCAACGCTTACTGCCGCAGTAGACAAAGCTGTTGCCGCAGGTAAAGCCGTGCATATCATGGGTCTGGCATCCGCTGGCGGCGTTCACAGCCACGAAGAACACATTCTGGCAATGATTGAGCTGGCAGCTGAGCGCGGCGCTGAAGCCATCTACCTGCACGCTTTCCTTGATGGTCGCGATACCCCACCACGCAGTGCAGAATCCTCACTGAAGAAATTTGCTGATAAATTTGCCTCCCTCGGCAAGGGTCGTGTTGCCTCGCTGATTGGCCGTTACTACGCAATGGATCGCGATAACCGTTGGGACCGCGTTGAACTGGCTTATGACCTGCTGACTCAAGCAAAAGGCGAATTCCAGGCAGAAAGTGCAATTGCGGGTCTGGAAGACGCATACGCCCGTAATGAAAATGACGAATTCGTTAAACCAACGGTGATTCGTGCTGAAGGCGAAGCTGAAGCCGCCATGAACGATGGCGATGCGCTGATTTTCATGAACTTCCGCGCAGACCGTGCACGTCAAATCACCCGCACCTTTGTTAACGCTGACTTCGACGGTTTTGCACGTAAGAAAGTGGTTAACTTCGGCGACTTCGTGATGCTGACCGAATATGCAGCAGACATCAAAGCTGCATGTGCTTACCCACCAGCATCACTGACCAATACCTTTGGTGAGTGGATGGCGAAGCACGATAAAACTCAGTTGCGTATCTCCGAAACTGAAAAATATGCGCATGTAACCTTCTTCTACAATGGTGGCGTTGAAGAGCCGTTTGCTGGCGAAGACCGTATTCTGATCAACTCTCCGAAAGTTGCCACCTACGATCTGCAACCAGAAATGAGTTCTGTTGAACTGACCGAAAAGCTGCTGGCAGCAATCAGCAGCGGCAAATATGACACCATTATTTGTAACTATCCAAATGGTGACATGGTTGGGCATACCGGTGTTTTTGAAGCGGCTGTGGCGGCAATCGAAGCACTGGATAACTGTGTTGCTCAGGTTGTTTCTGCAGTTGAAAGCGTGGGTGGGCAGTTGCTCATTACCGCTGACCACGGCAACGCCGAGCAGATGGCTGACCCTGCAACGGGCCAGGCTCATACCGCGCATACTAGCCTGCCAGTTCCGTTGATTTACATTGGTTCCCGTACTGTGAAAGCGGTAGAAGGCGGCAAGCTTTCTGATATCGCTCCCACTATGTTGAACCTGATGGGTATGGAAATCCCGCAAGAGATGACTGGCAAGCCGCTGTTCATCGTGGAATAATCCCTCCCCATGAGGGGAAAGGCGATTTTTTCAATAACATGGGCCGTGAAATCGACAGTGTTTTCAGTCAGGCCTATGATTTACGCCAGCGTTCTAAGCGCTGGCGTATTGTTATGTCCTTTTACCAGTCATGCCGACGACCGCGCCGAGTTGAAATCTATCCAACAGGATATTGCGACTAAAGAACGCGCGGTACGCCAGCAACAGCAACAGCGTTCAGCATTACTGACTCAACTCCAGGCACAAGAAAAAGCAATTGCTGAAGCCAGCCGCAAACTGCGCGACACACAAAATACGCTTGCCGATCTTAACCGCCAAATTGTCACCATGAATGCTTCCCTCGCGAAACTGCAAAAACAGCAGGCATCGCAGGAACGCAATCTGGCCGCTCAACTCGATGCGTCATTCCGCCAGGGCCAACATACTGGTATCCAGCTGATTTTAAGCGGCGAAGAAAGCCAACGCGGACAACGTTTGCAGGCTTACTTCGGCTACCTGAACGCCGCACGTCAGGAAACCATTGAACAGCTAAGGCAAACTAAAGCAGAGGCAGCGGAGCAAAAAGCGAGCCTGGAATCGAAGCAAACTGAACAACAGACGTTGCTCTACGAACAACAAGCTCAGCAAACCAAGCTTGAAAGTGCGCGCAACGAGCGTAAAAAAACACTCTCAACTCTCGAATCCTCTTTGCAGCAAGATCAGCATAAGCTGGGCGAAATGCGCCAGAACGAATCGCGTCTGCGCGATCAACTCGCCCGAGCAGAAGCAGCAGCCAGAGCGCGCGCGCAGAAAGAGGCGCGTGAAGCCGAAGAGGTTAAAAACCGTCAACAAGAAGCGACCAGCAAAGGCAGCACCTACAAACCTACCGAGAGCGAACGTTCACTGATATCGCGAACCGGCGGTCTTGGGTCACCTCGCGGACAAGCATTCTGGCCAGTACGTGGTTCAATCTTGCATCGCTATGGCGAACAGCTGCAGGGTGAGCTACGTTGGAAAGGGATTGTTATCGCCGCGGGTGAAGGCACTGAAGTTAAAGCAATTGCAGATGGACGCGTGATCCTTGCCGATTGGCTACAAGGCTATGGCCTCGTGGTTGTCGTTGAACACGGTAAGGGCGATATGAGTTTGTACGGTTACAACCAGAGCGCACTGGTTAATGTTGGAACACAAGTTCGTGCCGGCCAGGCTATTGCACTGGTAGGTAACAGTGGCGGTCAGGGCCGCCCGTCACTTTATTTCGAAATTCGTCGCCAGGGCCAGGCCGTCAATCCACAACCGTGGTTGGGAAGATAAGTTTTGCTTCAAATCCGTCGTGTGTTTTTCTCTTTCGTCAGCACACTCATGCTGACAACCCCCGTTTACTCCGGAAAGCTGGCAATTGTGATAGATGACTTCGGTTATCGCCCCGCACAAGAAAACCAGGTTATCGCATTGCCTTCTAACATTTCTGTGGCCGTTTTGCCCAATGCACCGCACGCACGCGAAATGGCAACCAAGGCGCATAACGCTGGGCACGAAGTGCTTATTCACTTGCCGATGGCCCCCCTGAGTAAACAACCGTTGGAAAAAGACACCCTACGCCCAGAAATGAGCAGTGGTGAAATAGAAAGAATTATCCGTGATTCGGTAAATAAAGTGCCCTACGCCGTGGGTTTGAATAACCACATGGGCAGCGCCATGACCTCCAGCTTGTTCGGCATGCAGAAAGTGATGCAGTCCCTCGGGCAATACAAACTCTATTTTCTCGACAGTATGACAATAGGAAATAGCCAGTCGATGCGGGCTGCGGCTGGTACTAACGTCAAAGTTATCAAACGTAAAGTGTTCCTGGACGATACGCAAAACGAAGCCGATATTCGCTTCCAGTTTAATCGCGCAGTTGAGTTGGCTCGCCGAAATGGTTCAGCAATTGCCATCGGCCATCCACATCCTTCGACCGTGCGCGTGCTGCAACAGATGGTCTACAGCTTGCCTTCAGATATCACGTTGGTGCGTCCGAGTAGCTTGCTAAATGAACCACAAGTTGATACCTCAAGGCCAAATAACACGCCTCCTGCACTGCCTGGTAAGCCGGTTGAACAACCCAGAAATCCTTTCAGCGGCGTGAAGTTGTGCAAGCCTAAAAAACCGCTGGAACCCGTGTATGCCACCACTTACTTCACTGTACTCAGCGACAGCATCAGTCAAAGCACGCTGGTGAAATATATTCAGCACCAATGGCAAGGTTGGGGAAAATCAATGAAGACCACTCAGTCCTGATTTTGTGGGCGCGCAGAGGAAGCACTTTCTCTGTGCGCAGTGCTGTTTAATTTTCCATCCCAATACCAGGCCTTAAAGTATTTTAGAAAACGGTAAAACGTGGCATACAAACCGGTGACAAGACCCACTCGCCCTTTCCTCCACGCACCACTGAACAAATACCATTTAAAAAATACGCCGATGGCACTTATCACACCTCTTAGTCGTGATGGCTTGATTTCCCTATTTATGACCAGGCGAGTCGTATAACTATTTAATTTACTAAAAACCTCATGAATATTATAAAAAATATCATGGCATACAAAACCAGGAATAACAGATGGGTTAATAACCCCCCTCAGCTTTAACATCTACCAATATTAACAGTCTCATGGTGACTTCCCGAATCCACAATAATGATTTCATCTGCAATTGATATTAATGGTTTCATTACTTCGGGAAGCAGACGAGCAGAGTTATAAGTCAGTAAACAAACTGACATTTTAAACATAGCTGTTATGCCATAAGAAAAAATCAATTATATCATGGTGAATAATTGTAGCTGTGAATTCTAAATCCGGATTCGAATTTTTCGATGATTAATTTAACCCGTAAAAGAGCCATCGAAAGCGTTAGTTATCACTCAATACTGCCTTTATAATGCCGCGTTGAATAATGCTACAGGAGCCGGTCTACGATGGCGCAACAACGGCGTAAAATTCTCTTGCTGGATAACGGTAAAGAGTGGGGTGGCGGTACCAACAGCATGTTGGAACTGCTCAAGCGTATTGACCGTCAGCGGTTTGAAATCACGTGCTGCTTTTACTACAACTATGCGCGTGGAGAAGCTGAAACCATTGAGAAAGTGCTGAATAGCATTGAGATCCCTGTCATTTTCATCCCACAGCGCAAACAACCGGGTTTGGCAAAAATCAGCAAGGAAGTGGCACGAGCATTTTTGTTTTTCAGCAAGGCTGGACGCAAAAAGGTAACGGCATACATTGATAAGCAATGGCGAATCAAACCGAACGCCAATCGTATTCGCGAGATAATCCAGCGCGATAGCTACGAAATTCTGTACATGAATAACCAGCCAGGATCTAATTTAGAAGGTTATCTGGCGGCAGAGCCTCTTGATGTTGCAGTCGTGCAACACTGCCGTATTGAGCCGGTGATGAGTCAGTCAATTACCAGAGTCGTGAACCGTGTTGGCGATGCTGTTATTGCGGTCTCTCATGGTGTGGAAAGCGTGCTACTCAATCATGGCGTGAGGAAATCGCTATGTATTACGGTTCCTAATGCCATTGATATTCACCAACCACTCCCTTCCGGTATGGCAATACGCCGGTCGTTAGACGTTGAAGACGGCACATTTTTGTTTGGCAGTATTGGGTCATTGATTCCAAGAAAATCCTGCCATCACACACTCGAAGCTTTGCATCGTTTTCAACTGCAGCATCCCGAAGCAAAATGGAAATTTGTCCTGGTGGGTGAAGGTACGGATCGAGAAAAGTTAAAGCGCCAGGCAGCTGATTATGGATTTGCCGACCGCGTCATCTTTACGGGCTTTCGTAATAACCCGCTGGATTATTTGGCCGCATTTGATGCCTTCATTTTGGCTTCCAAAAGTGAAGGATTACCGCGCGTTGTCCTCGAATCCATGTTGCTCAAAACGGTAGTAATCGGTTCAAATGTGACGGGTACTGCTGAGTTAATCGACTCAGGCCGCACTGGCCTACTCTACCCATATGGCGATACCATTAAGCTTGCTTCACAACTTGAGCAAGTGTGGCAAGATAGCGTATTACGTGATGCCTTAATTCAGCAAGCCTACCTGCGCGTGATTGATAATTACGCGATAGAGCACTACGTTGCTGGTGTCGAAGCCGTACTTGGTGCAGCAAAACCAACCCGGAATGAAAATGTTTAAATTTCTGAATGCAAAATATCGCCATATTACGGCGCGACATAACATCCCTCTGTCACAAGTCACTCGTGGAGCGAATACCGTTCCTGTCACCTCGGTTGTGATCCCTTGCGTCGGTGAAGATTATGTTGAAGAAGGTACGCTTTCTGCTGTTTTTGCCGATCGCTTCGCACCTCAGCTTGAAGAAATCGTCATCGTCACCGATCAACCCGCTAGTGCATTTATCGATTTACCTCGCAAAACCCGAGTTGTCACTCTGAATGTGCCAGAAAGGGATGACAGTTATCGCTTCAAGCAAATTTACCGTAGTCGTCTAATCAAAATTCAGGCCCCACTCCATGCCCGAACCAAGGGCTCGTTGATCATTGATTCCGATCTGAATCTTTTGCAAATGCCAAAGCTTGAGGTCGAAGAAAATACGCTGTACTCCAGTTTCCGTCAGGGAAAAATGATCGCTAAACTGGCTAATGCTCTTGAAGGTAAAGCACCAGCTTATTATCAGGGAACAATTCGCCCAACTCTTCAGGATCACGTTAACAGTGCTTTTCTTGCCGCGACACACAGCACTTGGCATAGATTATGTCCTCTGTGGCTAGCCTTGTTCCAGGATACTTGGGAGTTAATGGATGATTCGCAGCCACCTACAGATCAGTTGCCTTTGGCTGCGCTTCTCGACTTGCTGGATTTCAGGACTGTAAATTTAGGTGACTGGGTTAATTGGCCAGTGTCAAAACGTATTGGTGGCACTCCTGCAGTGATTCCAAAAGAAGTAATAGGTGCACATGGCGGTTTCCCGCTTTCAGAATGGCAAAAGTATCTTGTCTCGCCGGATTGTGAATTGCTGTTTAAAGGGCAAGATTACACTCGAAAAGTACGCTATCTGACGGATGCTGAAAAGCTTACTGCAAGCGAGTAAAGATGTAAAAAAGGCCGGTGCCCCGGCCTTTTTTAATCGTCACGGCGTGATTATTCCCAGCTCAGAATCACTTTACCAGACTGCCCGGAACGCATGGCATCAAACCCTTTCTGGAAATCATCAATACCAAAACGGTGAGTAATAATCGGTGCCAGATCCAGACCAGACTGAATCAATGCTGCCATTTTATACCAGGTTTCGAACATCTCGCGTCCATAAATCCCTTTTATGAACAATCCCTTGAAGATGACTTTCGTCCAATCGATAGACATATCTGACGGCGGAATCCCCAGCATCGCAATACGACCACCGTGGTTCATCGTATCGAGCATGGTACGGAACGCTGGTGGTGCACCTGACATTTCCAGGCCCACATCAAAGCCTTCGGTCATACCCAACTCTTTCATCACGTCATTCAGGTTTTCATTGCTGACGTTTACCGCACGGGTAATACCCATTTTACGCGCCAACTCAAGGCGGTATTCATTCACATCAGTGATGACGACGTTACGCGCACCCACATGCTTAGCAACGGCTGCAGCCATGATGCCAATCGGGCCAGCACCAGACACCAATACATCTTCACCGACCAGATCGAAAGACAACGCGGTGTGAACAGCGTTGCCAAACGGGTCAAAGATAGAAGCCAAATCGTCAGAGATGTTGTCAGGTATTTTGAAAGCATTAAAAGCGGGCAGGACTAAATATTCTGCAAAACAACCAGGACGGTTCACACCGACGCCAGTCGTGTTACGGCACAGATGAGTACGGCCCGCACGGCAATTACGGCAGTGACCACAGGTAATATGTCCTTCGCCAGAAACACGATCGCCGATTTTAAATCCTTTTACTTCCTGGCCGATGTCAACTACTTCACCGACATACTCGTGGCCAACAACCATTGGAACGGGAATGGTCTTCTGTGACCATTCATCCCAGTTATAAATATGCACATCGGTGCCGCAAATCGCGGTTTTACGGATTTTGATCAGCAGATCGTTATGACCCATTTCTGGCTTGGGTGCATCCGTCATCCAGATGCCTTCTTCTGCTTTCAGTTTCGCTAATGCTTTCATGACCGCTCCCTCAGGCGATAACGCCCAACTGTTTACCGATACGCGTAAATGCGTCAACCGCACGTTCAATTTGTTCTGTGGTATGAGCCGCAGACATCTGAGTACGGATACGTGCCTGACCTTTGGGTACTACCGGGTAGAAGAATCCGGTGACATAAATGCCTTCTTTTTGCAGCTCACGAGCAAAATTCTGCGCGACAACCGCTTCACCTAACATCACAGGAATGATGGCGTGATCGGCACCTGCCAGAGTAAAACCAGCCGCAGTCATTTTCTCGCGAAACAGGCTTGCATTTGCCCATAAGCGATTGCGCATCTCAGCGCCAGTTTCCAGCATTTCCAACACTTTAATAGAGGCAGAAACAATAGCTGGAGCCAATGAGTTGGAGAAAAGATACGGACGAGAACGCTGACGCAGCCACTCAATCACTTCTTTACGACCTGCGGTATAGCCGCCGGAAGCCCCGCCCAGTGCTTTGCCCAACGTGCCGGTGATGATATCTACACGATCTATCACATCGCAGTACTCATGCGTACCACGGCCGTTCTCACCCACAAAACCGACCGCATGAGAATCATCAACCATTACCAACGCGTCATATTTATCGGCTAAATCGCAAACCCCATTCAGGTTGGCAATAACACCATCCATAGAGAACACGCCATCTGTGGCGATCATGATATGGCGAGCACCTGCCGCACGCGCTTCTTTCAGGCGTGCTTCAAGTTCTTGCATGTCGTTGTTGGCATAACGATAACGCTGAGCCTTACACAGGCGCACACCGTCAATAATAGAAGCATGGTTCAGCGCATCAGAAATAATCGCATCTTCTGGGCCGAGCAGCGTTTCAAACAAGCCACCGTTGGCGTCAAAGCAGGAAGAATAAAGAATCGCATCTTCCATCCCCAGGAAGCCGGCGAGTTTTCCTTCCAGCTCTTTATGGCTGTCTTGTGTTCCACAAATGAAACGAACAGAAGCCATCCCAAAGCCATGTTTATCCATACCCTGCTTTGCGGCATCGATCAGTTGCGGGTGGTTAGCGAGTCCCAGATAATTATTGGCGCAGAAGTTAATAACATGGCTGCCGTCAGCAACAGTGATATCAGCCTGTTGAGCTGAAGTAATAATACGTTCTTCTTTAAACAACCCTTCCGCGCGTGCGGCTTCTAGTTGAGATGTTAGCTGTTGATAAAAATCTCCGCGCATTGTGATTCTCCAGGCATGGCTAATTTCGGAACATATTACCCAAACCTATACCAGGAGACGAGATGACGTTTCAATGAAATTGGAATTTTCAGCATAAATCACGAGGTGCTTTCCAAAATCGGGTTATTAGGAAAGACAATTCGGGTAATGGTATGATAGGAGTCATAAACGCGTGAGGTAATGGGCCTCATTGCCCTCTAATTTGTTAAGGTTACGCTTATGATCATAGTCACCGGTGGTGCCGGATTTATCGGCAGCAACATCATTAAATCACTGAATGATATCGGTATTACGGATATCCTGGTTGTAGACAACCTGAAGGATGGCACTAAGTTCGCCAACCTCGTAGATTTAAATATTGCTGATTACATGGATAAAGAAGACTTCTTGATCCAGATTATGGCTGACGAAGAGTTTGGCGATATTGAAGCAATTTTCCATGAAGGTGCATGCTCTTCCACCACCGAGTGGGACGGTAAGTACATGATGGATAATAACTATCAGTACTCTAAAGAAGTTCTGCATTACTGTCTGGAACACGAAATCCCGTTCCTGTATGCCTCTTCTGCAGCAACCTATGGCGGCCGTAACAGCGACTTTATTGAGTCTCGGGAATACGAACAGCCACTTAACGTTTACGGTTATTCAAAATTCCTGTTCGACGAATACGTACGTCAAATCTTGCCTGAAGCTAACTCCCAGATTACCGGTTTCCGTTACTTCAACGTTTATGGGCCGCGTGAAAGCCACAAAGGTAGCATGGCAAGCGTTGCGTTCCACCTGAACACCCAGTTGAACAACGGTGAGAATCCAAAACTCTTTGAAGGTAGTGATAGCTTTAAACGCGACTTCATCTATGTGGGCGATGTTGCAGCGGTGAACTTGTGGTTCTGGCAAAACGGCGTATCCGGTATTTATAACTGCGGTACAGGTCGTGCAGAATCGTTCCAGGCTATTGCTGATGCAGCTCTCGCGTTCCATAAAAAAGGCAGTATTGAGTACATTCCATTCCCGGAAAAACTCAAGGGCCGCTATCAGGCATTTACTCAGGCCGATTTAACCAATCTGCGAGCCGCAGGTTACGACAAGCCATTTAAAACTGTTGCCGAAGGCGTAACAGAATATATGGCCTGGCTGAACCGTGACGCTGATACACAAAATCATTCAAGCAGTATCGAGGCGGCAACTGAGTGAATCCCCTGGAACATAGGAAACTATGTGACTGGGGTAAGCGAAAGCAGCCAACAAAGAGACAGCTTGAAGGATGATGTGTATGAAAATACTGGTGATTGGCCCGTCATGGGTGGGCGACATGATGATGTCGCAAAGTCTCTATCGCACGCTCAAAGCGCGCTATCCCCAGGCAATCATTGATGTGATGGCACCGGCATGGTGCCGTCCATTACTGTCACGTATGCCGGAAGTTAATGAAGCATTGTCGATGCCACTCGGGCATGGTGCTTTAGAAATTGGAGAACGTCGCCGCCTTGGACACACCTTGCGTGCTAAACGTTACGATCAGGCATATGTGCTGCCAAATTCATTTAAATCAGCACTTGTTCCTTTCTTTGCCAATATCCCTCAACGCACGGGTTGGCGCGGTGAAATGCGCTACGGGTTACTCAACGACGCCCGTGTTCTGGACAAACAAGCCTGGCCCTTAATGGTCGAGCGCTACGTCGCATTGGCTTATGACAAAGGCAAAATGCAGTCCGCGAAAGATCTTCCCCAACCGTTGCTGTGGCCCCAGTTGCAGGTTAACGATGGGGAAAAAATGCAAACTTGCCAAGCTTTTAGTCTCGATACGCAACGACCGATAATTGGCTTTTGTCCTGGCGCTGAATTCGGTCCTGCTAAACGTTGGCCGCATTATCACTATGCTACGCTGGCGGGCAAACTCATTGATGATGGCTATCAGGTTGTGTTGTTTGGTTCAGCAAAAGATAAAGAAGCTGGGTACGATATAGTTAACACGTTGACCACCCAGCAACAGGCTCATTGCCGAAATTTGGCCGGTGACACGGCACTTGAGCAAGCGGTAATTTTAATTGCGACTTGCCAGGCTGTTGTATCCAATGATTCAGGTCTGATGCATGTTGCCGCCGCGCTGAATCGTCCGCTTGTGGCATTATACGGCCCGAGCAGCCCAGACTTTACTCCGCCGCTTTCGCATAAGGCGCGAGTTATCCGCCTGATTAGTGGCTATCACAAAGTCCGTAAAGGCGATGCCGCAGAAGGTTATCATCAAAGCTTGATTGATATTACGCCCGAGCGCGTTATGGATGAGCTAACCGCTCTGCTACTGACGGAGAAAGAAGCGTAATGCGGGTATTGATCGTCAAAACATCATCAATGGGTGATGTCCTGCATACGTTGCCGGCCCTTACAGATGCGATGCATGCCATTCCAGGCATCCGTTTCGACTGGGTTGTTGAAGAAGGGTTTGCACAAATTCCAGGCTGGCACCCGGCTGTCGATAAAGTTCTTCCCGTCGCGATTCGACGTTGGCGTAAAAGCTGGTTTTCAGCCGCCGTTACAGCTGAGCGTACCGCTTTCTACAAAGCGCTACGCGCTGAAAACTATGACTTCGTCATTGATGCCCAAGGATTGATAAAAAGTGCCGTTCTGGTGACAAGAAAAGCCAGAGGGATAAAACACGGCATGGACTGGAACAGCGCCCGCGAACCATTAGCCAGCTTGTTCTACAATCGCCGCCACACCATTGCGAAACAACAGCATGCGGTTGAACGCACGCGTGAGCTGTTCGCCAAAAGCCTGGGTTACCAGAAACCGGCTGCTCAGGGTGATTACGCTATCGCACAGCACTTCCTGGCTACGGCCTCATCCGATATGGGGGAATATTTCATTTTCCTGCATGCAACGACTCGCGATGAAAAGCACTGGCCGGAATCACACTGGCGAAATCTTATTCAACTAATGCATGAAACTGGCTTACGTATTAAACTCCCGTGGGGTGCAGAGCACGAGCACAAACGAGCAATCCGTTTGGCTCACGGATTTGATAAGGTTGAGGTGTTGCCGCGCTTGTCACTTGAACAAGTAGCCAAACAGCTTGCAGGTGCCAGAGCTGTCGTTTCAGTCGATACTGGACTGAGTCACCTGACTGCTGCACTTAATCGGCCGAACATTACATTATATGGTCCTACCGATCCGGGTTTGATTGGTGGTTACGGCGAAAATCAGCATGAAATACGAGGCGAAGGAAAAAGCATGGCTAACATAACCCCTGTTGAAATATTTGCTGCACTCCAGAAAATTAGCCACTTAGCGAACGAATAAAAATTAATGAGCTATCTATTCCTCTTCATTCTCTTTCTTCCATTCAAGTTGATCGGCAAACTGTTTTATAAAAAAACAGGCCGCAACCTGGTGATTCAAACTGCAAAAATCGGTGATTTCGTCAACGTAACGCCCTTGCTCGCCCATCTAAAGCACAGTGATGTCCTTATCTGTAAAACTGTTCTTCCTTTGGCCAGGAATGATGAAGTCATTGATACCATTTACCTTATCGAAGAACACAAGAAGAGCTTGTGGCGTAAATTTCATCTGGCATTCAAGTTACTGAATCGTTATGAAAATATTTACTTGTTACAGCCTAATAGCACCAATCTTTTCTTTGCCGCATGCTTTAATGCTACCAATAAACAGTTCTTGTCTACTTATGCACGCCGCTGGTATCAGGCATTATTTTACCTGACGGCAAATGGTATTGTTGAGCATGGTAAATATACGTTAAGTGTCGACAACTACATTAAGCTCGCAGACCGTAACCTAAGCTGGCGTGATAGCCCTAAACACGCAACTAAGCCGCTAAAAATTCCGGCGGCATGGCCTGAAGTCTTGGATCAACCAGATGTTATCAAAATCGGGTTAAGCATCTCGGCTGGTAATAAGGCGAAAACTATCCCACCGGTAATCTGGGCGCGTCTTTTTGAATCATTACAGAAATTACCCTGCCAGTACTACATTTTTGGCTCTAAAAACGAACAAGTCTGGCTCGATGACCTGCTCAAAGTCACCGGTGATAAAGAAAATCTCATCAGTCTCATTGGGCAGATCGCCCTTGAAGATTTGCCACATGCAATCAGTAAGATGGATTTTTATATCGCTTCGGACTCCGGGAATGTTTACATCGCCGATGCCGTGGGGGTTCCGGTTATTCTTATTTATGGCCCATGCTGTGCGAAAGAACAGCGCCCATTAGGTAACGTTTTACTCATTGGTGAAGAGGCTAACATTAACTCTTTTGTATTCGAAACAAGATATTACTTTGATAAGCCGAGAGAAGAACTGTTTGCGTTGAGTGATGAAGCATTATCTAGCATTTATAGTTTCATCACCAATAATGATAAAAATAAATAATAAAAGAAGATGAGAGTCTGATGGGTACTTTTACAAAGCAAATCTATCGTTATACGCATCCCAGAACTATGCGGCATAATGAAAATCTATGGCCCTATGTCAAAATTCAACGTAACGACTTTGGCGCTATTTCAAAATTATCCTATAAAAGAGATCTAATTCCTCTATTGGATTTGTCTGCTCTTAAAGACAGCTTTGAAGGAGATGCTTTACTAACTGCAACTGGCCCATCAATAAAAAAAATAGATTTTTCTAAATTATCAGATTTAACAGCAGTTGGAGTCAATGGCGCCTGGCATCTTAATGAGCTTGTTAATTTTAGTATTTATATCATAGTCGACATGTTATTTATTGATAAAAAAACCGAATTACTTAAACAGATCGTTGACAATAAAGATTTAATTCTTTTCACAACGATGCATGGCGTTGTGAAATTAGTTGATAACTTTTCATTGAAAAATATAAAATGCAAATTATCTATTATTGAAGACAAATGTTCTCAGATCTTCAAACCACAAATCTCATCCAATGAGATATACTCAACATTCTGCTCTCAACCTCAGATTTCATTCTTACCTGAAAGTAAAAACATTGCATTTAATTATGAAATTAGGAATGGGGTTTTTGATGCTGGAACAGTAGTGTATTGGGCACTTCAAATTCTTTCTTTCTTAGGATTTAAGAAAATATATATTGCTGGATTGGATATGACTAATTTTTCCAGCCCACGGTTTTATGAAACAACAGCTAATATGCTACCCTCTTTTCTCGATGAAAAATTACATGATATTATTATCCCAGCATTCACTCTTGCCAGCCAGGCGCTGAGTAATAAAAACATTGACGTCATCAATTTATCTTTAGACAGTGCAATCCCATCCTATATTTTCACAAAATTGGACTATCGTGATGCTTTTAAAGAATAACTCTCGCGTAGAGAAATCATATGCATTTATTTTTATAGCATTTATTTTTCTAAGTTCTATATTTTGCAACACTTCAAAAGTTAACCTACTATTTCACATTGCACTTATCCTTTTCATAGGGACATTGATTTTCTCTCATGAATCTCGAAAAAGGTTCATCAATGATCGAGCCTTCTTAAAAGGGTTGATTTTTCCATTTTTATTCTTGATATATTTTTCTCTTTCTAATCTATGGTCTAATAACCCGGGTAATATAAGCTCGACATTAAAGCATGCTCTTTATCTATTAACCTTTATTTGTCTTTATCGCCAATTGGATAAGTTCGGTTATAAAAAATATGTTATGGGGGCTGTATTTATCGGCATGACTTTTCTTTCAATTCTTACTTTAATCATGGTTGATAAAACTCACCTTACAACCAATAGACTTGGTGTTGCCTTCCCTTGGGCCCCTGATAATGTAATAGATTTGGCCGGCTATATGGCAATAGGTATGTTCTGCGGAATTATTTTTATCCGTGAAACTGGTAAAAACTGGCTCTACTTGCTGATGCCGGTTTTACTTACTTCATTGTTGCTCACACAAAGTCGCGGCCCGTTGATTGCCTTTATTTCCGTATTTATACTCCTGTTTATAATAAACCCACGTTATACAACGAAGAATATATTATATGGTCTAGGAATAATTACTGTAGTTATTGCGGTGATATTCATGACAAAGTTCTATGATATATTTATCGGTCGTATGGAAAGCTTGTACCAGCAGAGTTTTATCCGATTTGGTATTTGGCAACATGCCCTTGAAATGGCAAAGCAAAAACCAATCTGGGGTTGGGGTTACAATCAGAGTTTAACTTTCGTAAATAGTATTGGGCAAAATATAACAACTACTCATACCATTTATCTCGCCTCATTATTAAAAGGTGGCATAGTCGGTTTGGCATTACTAGCGATGCTTATTGGCTATGGGTTGCTTCAAGCACCTAAGCACATGAAAGAAAACCATAAAACAGAAGTTTCTATATTTATATTCTGTCTCATTTATTATATGTCTCAGGGAATGTTCATCATTGGGAACCCTCAGGAGTTTTGGTTCCTGTTTTGGTTCCCTCTGGCGGTCATTCTGAGCACACCGATACAAAAGACCATTTCGTGATCACAACAAACAAGTACAGATTACTGTACTTGTTTTTCTTTCAGTCCATAATACTCCGCCAACGTCATTCCCCTGGTTCGCTCTGCGAGCCAGGAAAATAATATTTCAAGATCCTGATAAAGCTGCTCAATATCTGCTGCATCTTTGAACGTTGGGCTACCGGATGGCATAAACTCAGATGAATGAAGCATAAATTCAACGTAGTCATTGCCTTCTGCTAAGGTTTTTTCCGCAACAGAGATCATTTGTGCAGCATTGCCGCCTGACGGGCGTAGCCAATTAACCGAAGGGCTACGATATTTACCTCTCAACCGATCATAGCTTTGTTTAAAGCTATTCATCAAAGCGCTGTGCTTATACTGAATACTCATCGGGACTTCGAGAAATGCTGAATTTCCCGTCTGATGAATATTATCCAGATCCATAAAATAAGCCTGACTTGGGAAATGTTGATAATCCGTTCCACCAGAGCCAGCTGGGGAACCTTTCGCATTTCGCCAGTTAACCCTCGGCGTCACCGAGCAATCCACTTTATAGCCCAACTCCACCAGCAATTTGGCGTAGCGACTATCAAATGCCCAACGTCCGGCACGATGGCTAATCATTTTTGTGCCAAATGTTTCTTCCAGCAATGTGGTCATATAAACCACTTTCTCACGCATGACCTCATCACTGTACTCAATGAGATAGGGCTGCCAGCGCCAGTCATCACCGGTTAAATCGTGATCGGGTGGGCTATTCCAGGCATGTAAGTGCATGCCAACTTCGCCCTGACCACGAGCAATCACATCTTTAGCAAACTCGATAAAAACCGGATCCACAGCCATCTCATAGTTCGTTAGCCAAACCGGTTTAAAACCATGCTTTTCACATAAAGACTGAAAACGAGGCAAGAAACGCGCATTCTCAGTTTTGATTTGTCGGTGGTTTTGCCAGAGATTATCGCCTTCGGTATCAATGGTGATGATGAATGCAGGTTTGGTCATTTCCGTCTCTGAGATAAAGATGTTCACATCATGTTACGCAGCCCGCCAGATAAGGGCAAACCGCTTACGTCCAAATTTCTCACTCCTGAGCACAAATGTAGCAACCACACTCAAGGTCTATTAGAATCACCCTTTGGTTAATCACCTAAAGATGATAATGAATAACGCTTTGAATGCTCACGCGACTGCGCCACCTACCCGTATTTTACTGATAAAGTTGCGCCATCATGGTGACATGTTGCTCACAACTCCGGTTATCAATGCATTACATCAAGCTTGGCCACAAGCAGAAATTGATGTTCTGCTCTATGAAGAAACGCGAGAGATGTTAGCCGCACATCCATTCATTCATCGTATTTATGGAATTGACCGTAAATGGCGCAAACTCGGTACTCGCCAGCATTTATGCAAAGAATGGCAATTACTCAAAACATTGCGCGAGCAAAAATATAGTCTGGTTATCAATCTTGCAGATCAGTGGCGTAGCGCCATTGTTACTCGCTTCACGGGTGCGCCTTCGCGTATCGGCTTCGATTTTAATAAGCGCCGCAGTTGGTTCTGGCAACATTGCCACACTCAACTCGCTTCAGTGTCCGGCCATCAGGCCCTACACACTGTAGAACAAAACCTATCTATTCTTGCCCCATTACATATTGCTCCAGTCAGAGATGTTACGATGAGCTATCAGCTTGACGACTGGCAGTCAGTGCAAAGTAAGCTGCAAAGCAAAGGGGTTGAAGGTTCTTATATTGTGGTACAGCCCACCTCCCGCTGGTTCTTCAAATGCTGGGATGAGGGTAAAATGGCGGAAACAATCACTGCTCTGCAAAAAGATGGGCATGACCTGGTGTTAACCTCAGGGCCAGATAAAAACGAAAAAGCGATGATTGAAAAAATTCGTGCGTTATGTCCGTCAGAGCGAATTCATTCCCTTGCTGGTGAGTTAACCCTGCGTCAATTAGCGGCACTGATCGATAACGCCAAGTTGTTCATTGGTGTTGATTCAGTACCAATGCATATGGCTGCCGCATTAAAAACGCCATGCATCGCGCTATTTGGCCCTTCTAAATTGACATTCTGGAGCCCTTGGGACGTCGTCGGTGAAGTCATTTGGGCCGGCAATTATGGTGTTCTGCCCGACCCTGACAAAATTGATACCAACACGAAAGAACGTTACCTCGATGCCATCCCGATCGATGTTGTTGTCACTGCTGCAAGGAAACAGTTGTTATGAAGCGTTGCCGTCTGGCAATTGTCCGCCAAAAATATCGCCCGGATGGGGGTGCTGAGCGTTTCGTTTCACGCGCACTTGAGGCGTTAAGCGCCCATGATATGGAACTCAACGTTATCACGCGGCAATGGCAAGGTGAGCGCCAGAGCAACTGGCATATTCATATTTGTGACCCGATTAAGCTTGGTCGAATCAGTCGTGAAAAAGGTTTTGCCAATGCGGCAAGAGCACTATGGCAACGTGAGAATTTCGATATTGTTCAAAGTCATGAACGCATAGCGGGTTGTGATATTTATCGTGCAGGTGATGGTGTTCATCGCCGTTGGTTAATGCAACGCGCAAGAATTTTACCCGCCTGGCGTGGAAAGTGGTTGTTTCTTGATAGATACCATCGTTATGTTATGCAAGCCGAACGGGCGATGTATCAGGCTCCCGAGCTAAAAGCTGTCATCTGTAATGCCGAAATGGTTAAAAGAGAAATTATCGAAGATTTCTCTATACCTGCTAATAAGATACATGTCATCTATAATGCCATTGACTCTTCCCGCTTCGTTCCGGCAAATGAAGAGTTGCGCGTAAAGTTGCGTGATGAACTATCTATCCCGCAAAGTGCTGTGACATTGGTTTTTGTCGGCTCAGGTTTTGAGCGTAAAGGGCTGGCCAGTGCAATCAAGGCGATTGCTCATACTGATCGCTATCTGGTCGTAGTCGGGCAAGATAAAGCCGAGAAAAGCTATCGAGAACTGGCGCAATCTCTGGGATGCCAGAATCGGATACGGTTTATGGGAATGCAAAAAAATACGCTGCCTTTCTATCAAGCCGCTGATGGACTATTACTGCCAACGTTATATGATCCATTTCCAAATGTGATTCTTGAAGCAATGGCATGTGGTTTACCGGTTATTACTTCACCCACGTGCGGTGGGGCTGAATTTATAACAACCGGACAAAACGGATACGTTTGTGATGCACTCAATATCCCACAACTTTCAGAAGCGGTAATGGCAATACCATCACGCTTTGTGGATGAGAAAATGGGAGGCTATGCTCGTGAACGCGTCAGGGATGCGACACCGGAAAAACTTTCACAGCAACTTATTTCGCTGTATCAAAATATACTGGATTAGATAATGCGTATCCTAATGATTATTGATGGTTTACCTGGTGGCGGTGCTGAGAAAACCGTCCTCACCTTATCGAAAGGTTTGGTAGCGATGGGCCATCAGGTTTCCGTTTTCTCGCTTCGCCGCGTCTGTGATTACGAGATCCCGGAAGACGTTGATTATCAGGTCATTTTGGATACCTGTAAAAAACCCTGGCGCAAACTGACTGAATTGTCTCGCCGTGCAGCTTTGCTTGATAGCGCGGTAGAGCAAGCACAGAAAAAAGGGAATTTCGACCTCGTCTTTTCTCACCTGCATAAAACCGATCGCATTGTTGCCCACACAAAATCAATCGCACGTGAGAAGCTCTGGTACTGTGTCCATGGCATGTTCTCTTACTCGTATCTTCAGCATCGGCAGGGTTTCTCTCGTTGGTTAAAACGTAAGAAAATTCAAAGCGTTTACCACAATAGTAATGTCGTCGCCGTGTCTCAGGCGGTACTGCACGACATTACTACGGCTTTTGATATTACGTTGTCCAGGGGCACCGTCATCCATAACCCATTCGATATTGACGGAATATATTTAAACGCGAAAGAGCCGTGCGAAATGTCTGGGCAGGATTATTTAATCCATGTTGGTCGCTTCCATGAACATAAGCGCCATGACCGGTTGATCCGTGCTTATGCACTCAGTGGAATTCAGGCCCCGCTAGTCCTGATGGGTAACGGTAGTAACGAGCGTATTGCCCAAATAAAAGCCATGGCCGAAAATGCAGGTGTTGCCGACCGCGTGATTATGAAGACATTCGCATCTAACCCTTATCCGTGGATTGCCAATGCGCAAATGCTGCTACTGAGCTCCGATTGCGAAGGGTTTGGCAATGTTCTGGTCGAAGCGCTAATTTGCCAGACACCCGCAGTGAGTACACATTGCCCCGGCGGGCCGGCAGAGATTCTTACTGGAGAACTGGCTCGCGGCCTTTCGGGGATGAGCGATCAGGACTTTGCAAACACGATGCTGGATATTTACAACAACCCGCCGGTTATTGAAACCACGACTATTGAGTCATATAGCATTGGTGCCATCTGCCAGCAGTATTTGTCTCTGGCAACAGAAGAAAAATAACAATATTTTCGGGTAATTTTATGCCACAGAATCTACGGCCACTTCTTAGCGTTGTTGTAGCGGTTTATAACGGCGAACTTTTTTTAGCTAAATTCTTTGCCTGTCTTGAAGCTCAGAACATCGAGAGCATGGAAGTCATTATGGTGAACGATGGTTCAACCGATGGCTCCATGGCGATCATTGAGGCCTGGCGCGGTCAGTTCCCTGGCATGAAAATCATTGAGCAGGAAAATCAGGGCGTTTCGATTGCACGTAATACCGGGCTTGCTGTAGCAACAGGTCAGTACCTATCCTTCCCGGATATCGATGATGACTTCAAACCCGGCATGTATCGTCATTTGATTGATTTAGCATTAAAAAATGAACTGGATGTGGTGACGTGTAACGGGAATTACGTTTACGAAAACAACAAGAAACCTTCTCGACCGATTTTTCCAAACGACAAACTTCAGTCAACCGATGTACTGAACGGCCCCCAATGGCTTAAACGTGCGCTGGATTCACGCAAGTTTCTGCATGTAACCTGGCTGAACTTGTATCGTCATGACTTTATTCGAGAAAACGGTTTTAGTTTCGAACCCGGTTTACGCCACCAGGACATTCCGTGGACAACGGAAGTGTTACTGGCTGCGAAGCGCGTTCAATACTCTGATGAGCAATACTACGATTATTACATCCACTCAGCCTCGGTTTCCCATAAACCAGATACCGATGACACCCTGATCCGCTCAGCTCGCCATTATATGAAAATACTGGAAATGTTGGATGCAATTAACCAACGTTATCCGGAAGCGGTAAAGAATATCCCAGCCTGTAACTGGCAAATCGCCAAAGAAGGCCTGGGGATATTACACACTTTCAATAATATGAAAGATCCGCACAAGAAGAAGATGATCATTCAGGAGTTTTTTGATCGCGGTATCTGGCGTCTGATTTGGAAAAATGCTCGCGGATTTCGTCTGCGCTGGCGCCTGGGGCGTCGTTATTTAAAACTGAAGAAAGCGACCCGCGTACCGGGTTGATAAACCCCTCATAAGCGGGTGGTCACATACCGCCCGCATATTCAGCAAATCAAGCTCTAACTCATCTGAATACTAAGCAATGCCTTCGTGATATTACCAAAACAATAGCTTTAAGCTTCCCGAATGCTTAGAATTTGCCCGCCGATAATGAAAATACGGAAAATTCGCTTGGAATCGTTGTATACCGCTCTGTTCTATCTTATTCAGCCCTTTGTGTGGCTGCGACTGTTACTCCGTAGCCGTAAAGCTCCTGCGTACCGTAAACGCTGGGCGGAACGCTACGGCTATTGCCGTGGAAAAGTGGAGCCCGATGGTATTCTTCTGCATTCAGTTTCCGTAGGTGAGACACTGGCGGCAATTCCGTTAGTTCGTGCCCTGCGCCATCGCTACCCAACGATTCCGATTACCGTCACCACAATGACCCCAACAGGTTCGGAACGTGCAGAGTCGGCTTTTGGGCAAAATGTGCATCATGTTTATTTGCCTTACGATCTCCCTTGCGCCATGAAGCGCTTTTTCAATACCGTGCGCCCTAAATTAGTTATCGTGATGGAAACTGAATTGTGGCCAAACATGATCAACGAATTACACCAACGTAAAATCCCACTGGTCATTGCTAATGCCCGTCTTTCTGCCCGCTCAGCGAAGGGATATAAAAAACTAGGCGGTTTCGCGCGTCGTCTGATGAGCAAAATTACCCTCATCGCCGCGCAGAATGAAGAAGATGGTGATCGTTTCATCGAGCTTGGCCTGAAACGCTCTCAGTTAACGGTCACCGGTAGCCTGAAATTTGATATTTCTGTGACCCCTGAGCTGGCCGCGCGCGCGATTACGCTACGCCGCCAGTGGGCTCCGCATCGTAAAGTGTGGATTGCCACCAGCACCCATGATGGTGAAGAGACCATCATTCTGGATGCTCACCGTCAGCTATTGGCCAAGTTCCCAGATTTACTGTTAATTCTTGTCCCACGTCACCCAGAACGCTTCAAAGATGCGCGGGATATGGCTCAGAAGGCTGGTTTCAGTTACATCATGCGCAGCAGTGGCGAAAAACCGTCAAGCAGCACGCAAGTCGTTATCGGTGACACGATGGGCGAACTGATGATGCTGTACGGAATTGCCGACCTCGCCTTTGTGGGTGGCAGCCTTGTTGAACGCGGGGGCCATAATCCACTGGAGCCTTCCGCTCATGCTATTCCGGTATTGATGGGCCCACATACCCTCAATTTCAAAGATATTTGCGCCAGATTGCAACGTGCTGATGGGTTGATTACCGTCACGGATGCCTCGTCGCTAGTTAGCGAAATCACTACTCTGCTAACCGATGAAGATTACCGTCTCTACTATGGTCGTCATGCTGTGGAAGTCCTGCACCAGAATCAGGGCGCCCTTCAACGCTTACTACAATTATTGCAACCGCACCTGCCGCAACGGAGCCACTAATGCCCAATCGTTTGTCGGTGGTCATGATCGCTAAAAATGCGGCAGATGTATTGCCAGAATGTCTGGCTTCAGTGGGCTGGGCAGATGAAGTGGTTTTGCTGGATTCAGGAAGTACGGATTCTACCGTCGAGATAGCCCTTCAGGCGGGTGCGAAAGTTTTCATTAACGAAGAGTGGCAAGGCTTCGGCAAACAACGCCAGCTGGCACAGAGCTATGCCAGCCACGATTATATTCTGATGATCGATACCGACGAGCGTGTTACACCGGAACTGGCCAGTACGCTTAAAGCAGTGTTAGATAATCCACAGACAGATGCTGTTTACAGTATCGCGCGTCGCAATCTGTTCCTTGGCCGTTTTATGCGCCACAGCGGTTGGTATCCGGATCGCGTCACCCGCCTCTACGCACGAGCGCGCTACCGCTATAATGACAATCAGGTGCATGAATCTCTCGAAGCACCCGGAGCAAAAGTTATCCTGCTCAAAGGGGATTTGCTCCATTTGACCTGCCGTGATTTCGCCAGCTTCCAGCGCAAACAGTTAAGTTATGCAACAGCCTGGGCAAAGGAGCGCCATCAACGTGGCAAACGAGTCTCTATTGCAGGGATTTTCGGTCATACATTTGGGGCTTTTTGTAAAACGCTGCTGTTACGTGCGGGCTTTCTTGATGGAAAGCAGGGCTGGTTACTTGCGGTGGTCAATGCGCAGTATACGTTTAATAAGTACACTGAACTCTGGGCGCTGAATCAAGGCAATACGGGAAACAAAACTCTATGACCACCCGCGCGATTTATCCTGGTACTTTTGATCCCATTACCAACGGGCATCTGGACATCGTGACACGTGCTGCGATGATGTTTGATACCTTGATTCTGGCAATTGCGAATAGCCCGCACAAGAAAACCATGTTCACGCTGGAAGAAAGAGTCCTGTTCGCACAAAGTGTTACCGCACACCTGCCAAACGTTGAGGTTGTCGGCTTTAGCGATCTGATGGCGAATTTTGCTAAAACTCAACAAGCTAACGTTCTGGTTAGAGGGCTGCGCACGGCGGCCGATTTTGAATATGAGATGCAACTAGCTCATATGAACCGTCACTTAATGCCAGAGCTCGAAAGCGTATTCCTGATGCCTTCGAAAGAGTGGTCTTTTGTCTCTTCATCGCTGGTTAAAGAAGTCGCTCGTCATGACGGCGATGTTGCACATTTCCTACCTGAGCTTGTCTGCAAAGCATTACTGGAAAAAATCAAACATCCCCCTGCGGCTTGAAGGATGGCAGGGAGAATTAATGCTGGCAATGGCGGCAATAAAACGTGCTCCTTTGCCCGTGCTTACTGGTAACTATCGGCGCACCACAGACCCGACATGGCGCTCCAGTACGCCCATAAACCTGCAACTCTTGAGCAAAATAACCCGGTTTACCATCTGACTGCAGAAAATCTTTGAGCGTGGTCCCACCCTGCTCAATAGAACGCAGCAGTACCGCTTTAATGGTTTTAACCAGAATTTCACATTCAGTGTTTGAAAGTGACTGAGCAGAGCGATCAGGATGGATTCCTGCAGCAAACAGCGATTCACTGGCATAAATGTTACCCACCCCCACCACCAGCTTGTTATCCATAATCCACTGCTTTATCGCCATTTTCTTTTTCGCAGATTTTTCACGTAGATAGTCTGCTGAAAATTCTTCACTTAGGGGTTCCGGCCCTAGATGCGCCAGAACATTACTGCCTTCTAACTCTTTCGCCCACAACCAGGCACCAAAGCGACGCGGATCGGTATACCGCAGGACTTTGCCATTGCTCATTACTAAATCGACATGGTCATGCTTTTGCGCAGGATAATCTTCAGGAAGAATTCGCAGACTACCCGACATACCAAGATGGATAATAATCCACCCATCAGGAAGCTCGAGTAGCAGATATTTAGCGCGGCGCTGCACGCTTAAGACGAGTTTGTCACTTAGAGCATGGATTTCATCGGAGACAGGCCAACGCAAGCGACCATTACGCACGACAGCATGCAGGATAGTTTCACCGACCAGATGTGGTTCAATGCCACGGCGACTGGTTTCTACTTCAGGTAATTCAGGCATCTCTCCTCCAAACTAAAAGCCTAAAACGAAAAAACCCCGCCTAAGCGAGGTTTTCATCAAAGTCACTAATACCCTTTACCCTTCTTGTTGCAGGGGTGTTGGCTACGTTCACTCACCTCAGTCACTTACTATTGTAAGCTCTTGAGGATTCGCTCTCTTGCCGTCTACCTGCAACTCGAATGTTATCGGGTATGCAATTATTTAATTTTAGCTTCTTTGTACAGTACGTGTTGACGGACAACTGGATCGAACTTTTTCAGTTCCAGTTTTTCCGGCTTAGTACGCTTGTTCTTCGTAGTGGTATAGAAGTGACCAGTACCAGCAGAAGAAACCAGCTTGATCTTCTCGCGAACACCTTTAGCCATGACTTAATTCCTCTTAGTACTTCTCGCCACGGGTACGCATATCGGCCAAAACCGATTCGATACCCTTCTTATCAATTACACGCATACCTTTAGCAGATACACGCAGTGTGACAAAACGCTTCTCGCTCTCAACCCAAAAACGGTGAGAGTGCAGGTTCGGCAGGAAACGGCGTTTGGTCGCGTTCATTGCGTGGGAACGGTTATTACCGGTCACCGGACGCTTGCCAGTAACTTGGCAGACTCGGGACATGTCTATTCTCCAAAAATCAAATTAGCTCGAGCTTCGTATAGGGTTATGGCGCCTCGTCAGGCCGCAAGCCTGGTCCCTGGCGGTTCAATGCGAACCACAGTGCCAGGCGCATAATGCCAAAACCCGAGATTCTCAAAGGTGGCGTAGTATACGCTGCCTAACGCATGTGCTCAAGTCCCGAACAGACAAAGATCCCCAAGGATCGCGTTATTCGACCTAAATCCACCCACGTTCTGCAAAAGAAACGTACTCTCCACGGCCAATAACAAGATGATCGAGCACTCGAATTTCCATAAACAGGCAAGCTTTTACGATGCGTTCGGTAATAACACGATCAGCTTTACTCGGCTCTGCTCGACCAGACGGGTGATTATGCGCGAGTATTAGCGCCGCTGCATTTGATTTCATCGCTTCACGCACAATTTCTCTCGGATGGACCTCAACATGGTTCAAGGTTCCAGCAAACATGGGACTATGTTTAATCACCCGATTCTGGTTATCTAGAAAAATAACCATGAAAATCTCGCGCTCTGCAGTCGTCAGTTGGCTTTGAATAAACTCCCTGACTGAATCAGGCCCTTTTAAAGAGAGTTCTTCAACTCCACGAGAATAGTAGTAACGCCGGGCCAGCTCAGCAATAGCGTTAAGCTGCGTGTATTTCGCCTCTCCGATGCCCTTCACGTCTTTAAATTGCGAATAATCCGCCGACAATAGCCGGCTTAATGAGCCAAATTGATGCAACAAGTTCTGTGCAAACACCAGTACGTTCATGTTTTGGCAACCCGTGCGTAAAAATAGCGCCAGTAGCTCAACGTCTGTTAAGGAGCTGGCACCAAACTTCAGCAACTTTTCTCGCGGCATACATGCACTACCCTGCTCTATTATCTCATTCATCAGAACCTCCTTGCCCTTTATGCTACTCATTGTGCACAACTTGAGAAGCACACACGATATGCAGATATTCCGCATGCGGGATGTCTCGCAAACTGCAAAAAAGTCGTTACCGAATGAGTGTGGTAAAATAGCCAAATGACTGTGACTTGTGGTGGAAAAATCATGATGGGGCTTTCTGGCAAAAAAATTGTTCTGGGTGTGAGCGGTGGTATCGCAGCTTATAAAACCCCTGAACTGGTACGCCGTCTGCGTGAACGCGGGGCAGAGGTAAGAGTGGTAATGACAGAGGCGGCCAAAGCCTTTATTACGCCACTGAGTTTACAAGCCGTGTCAGGTTATCCGGTGTCAGACAGCTTGTTAGATCCCGCTGCGGAAGCAGCAATGGGCCATATAGAATTAGGCAAATGGGCTGATTTAGTTATCCTTGCTCCCGCCACGGCCGATTTAATTGCACGCATTACTGTAGGCATGGCGAATGACCTGGTGAGCACAATTTGTCTCGCCACACCTGCGCCTGTTGCCGTTGTCCCTGCCATGAATCAACAAATGTACCGAGCCACAGCGACTCAACATAATCTTGAGGTACTCTCTTCACGCGGCTTGTTGATGTGGGGGCCGGATAGCGGCAGCCAGGCCTGTGGCGATATTGGCCCGGGTCGTATGCTTGATCCATTAACAATTGTTGAAATGACCGCTCAACATTTTGCTGTCATCAAAGATCTGCAAAATCTTAATGTCATGATTACCGCCGGCCCAACCCGCGAACGCCTGGACCCAGTGCGCTATATCACTAACGATAGCTCCGGAAAAATGGGTTATGCGATCGCCGCGGCAGCAGCAGCACGCGGCGCAAATGTGACGTTAATTTCAGGCCCTGTTACTTTGCCAACGCCACCTTGGGTAAAACGTATTGATGTCAACACGGCGTTGGAAATGGAAACTGCGGTTCAACAGCATGTGCAGGAGCAACAAATTTTTGTTGGCTGTGCCGCGGTTGCAGACTATCGTGCCGCAGCCGTAGCTGATGAAAAAATAAAAAAGCAAGGCGATGAAATTATAATAAAAATGATTAAAAACCCGGATATTGTTGCCGGTGTCGCAGCACTTTTAACTCATCGCCCTTATGTTGTTGGGTTTGCTGCCGAAACAAATAATGTGGAAGAATACGCCCAGCAAAAACGTCTGAGTAAAAACCTTGATCTGATTTGTGCGAACGATGTTTCACAAGCAGGCCAGGGGTTTAACAGCGAAAACAATGCATTGCACCTTTTCTGGCAGGATGGAGATAAAATTTTACCTCTTGAGCGTAAAGAACTCCTTGGCCATCTTTTACTGAACGAGATAGTTACCCGTTATGATGAAAAAAATCGACGTTAAAATTCTGGACCCACGCATTGGCCAACAATTCCCACTGCCGACTTATGCGACTTCCGGCTCTGCGGGTCTTGACCTACGCGCCTGTCTGGATGACGCCGTAGAGCTTGCTCCTGGTGTAACCAAACTGATTCCAACCGGGCTGGCTATCCATATTGCCGATCCCACTCTTGCGGCTGTCATTCTGCCTCGTTCAGGTCTTGGCCATAAGCATGGCGTTGTTTTAGGCAACCTTGTTGGACTGATAGACTCAGACTACCAAGGGCAGTTAATGGTATCCGTCTGGAACCGCGGGCAAGATCACTTCACTATCGAACCCGGTGAGCGTATTGCTCAAATGGTGTTTGTACCCGTCGTTCAGGTCGAATTCAATTTGGTTGAAGATTTCGATTCTAGCGACCGTGGCGAAGGTGGTTTCGGCCATTCAGGACGCCAGTAACTTCATTTAAAAATGTAACCCCATAGCGTAAAAAATGTGAACAAAACGCGAACTTTAAGTTCGCGAGCGCTGTGTGGTTACCTGCCTGACAAGTACATTATTTCAGGGGTATTTTAGAACATGGCAGAAAAGCAAATTGCGAAACGGAATCGTCGCGAAGAAATACTTCAATCTCTGGCCCAAATGCTTGAATCCAGTGATGGCAACCAACGAATTACAACTGCCAAGCTCGCAGCGACTGTTGGGGTTTCCGAAGCTGCACTTTATCGACATTTTCCCAGCAAAACGAAAATGTTCGATAGCCTTATCGAATTTATTGAAGACAGTCTGATTACCCGTATCAACCTCATCCTAAAAGATGAGAAAGATACCCATGCACGTCTGCGTTTAATTGTTCTCTTGATCCTGGGGTTTGGCGAACGTAATCCAGGACTGACGCGTATTCTCACCGGCCATGCACTGATGTTTGAACAAGACCGCCTACAAGGCCGAATCAATCAGCTTTTTGAACGTATCGAGGTGCAGTTGCGCCAGGTCATGCGCGAAAAGAAGATGCGTGAAGGTGAAGGCTACAGCACCGATGAATCGTTACTGGCAAGCCTGCTTCTGGCATTTTGTGAAGGGACGTTATCGCGTTTTGTGCGTAGCGAGTTCCGCTATTTACCTACAGGTGATTTTGATACCCGTTGGCCGCTGATTGCCGCACAACTTCGTTAACTGAAAAGGGCCTCTAAACCCAAGGCCCTTTTCTTATTTCTTACACGCCGTACTGGGTACGGTACTCGCGCACAGCGGCTAAATACCCCGCCATTTCAGGTTTTTCTTCCAGATAATCAATCAGGTCTTTCAAAGTGATGATGGAAATCACTTTGCACTGGTAATCGCGCTCCACTTCCTGAATCGCAGAAATTTCAGCCCGACCCCGTTCTTGACGATCCAAAGAAATAAGGACGCCTGCAAGCGATGCGTTATTGGCAGCAATAATTTCCATTGATTCACGGATTGCAGTACCAGCGGTGATAACGTCATCCACCAGCATCACACGCCCTTGCAGGGCACTGCCGACCAGGTTGCCACCTTCCCCGTGATCTTTTGCTTCTTTACGGTTGAAGCAATAAGGAACATCACGTTCATGGTGCTCTGCCAACGCAACGGCTGTAGTCGTAGCGATGGGGATACCTTTGTAAGCCGGGCCAAACAGCAAATCAAAATCAATACCAGAATCCACTAACGCGGCGGCATAGAAACGGCCCAACAGTGCTAGATCACGCCCGGTATTAAATAGCCCAGCGTTGAAGAAATAAGGGCTGGTACGCCCGGATTTCAGCGTAAATTCGCCAAACTTCAGTACCTGCTTGTTAAGCGCAAATTCAATAAACTGGCGCTGATACGGTTTCATGGATTTGCTCCTTTGCATTTCATATAGATATTTACCCAAAATAATTTGAGTAGAATGAAGGGTATAAAAAAGGCGACTACTTGAGTCGCCTAAAAATCAATTTTCTAACGCCGCCTTCTGCGACGTTACGATAGTTTCAATTCCCCCTCGCGCCAGCGCCAGTAGCGCCAACAACTCTTCATGGGAGAACGGCTCGCCTTCAGCGGTGCCTTGAACCTCAATCATACGACCATCTTCCATCATCACGACATTCATGTCAGTTTCTGCAGCAGAATCCTCAACATATTCGAGATCACACAGAGCGGCACCCTTAACGATACCCACTGAAACTGCAGCAACCATCCCTTTCATTGGGTTGGTTTTTAGCTTACCTGAGGCGACCAGTTTATTAAGAGCATCAGCCAGTGCAACACATGCACCCGTAATAGATGCAGTACGAGTGCCGCCGTCTGCCTGCAGTACATCGCAGTCCAGCGTAATGGTGTATTCGCCAAGGACTTTCAAATCCACTGCGGCACGCAGAGAACGCGCTATCAGGCGCTGAATCTCAAGAGTACGACCGCCCTGCTTACCTTTTGCCGCTTCACGAGCATTACGACTATGGGTCGCACGTGGCAACATGCCATATTCAGCAGTGATCCAACCTTGGCCCTGGCCTTTCAGAAAGCGCGGAACACCCTCTTCAACGGTGGCGGTACAAAGTACTTTAGTATCGCCGAACTCGACCAGCACGGAGCCTTCTGCGTGTTTGGTGTAATTACGGGTCAGGGTGACTGGGCGCACTTGTTCGGCGCTACGACCTGATGGACGCATGGGGTTATCTCCGGCTAAAACGAATGTGGCTGCGCATTATACGGGCTTCGCTCGCTTATTCCTATCCTGCAAGTCCTGGCATGGCTATAATCCCCACATCTATTACAGAATACGGTTACGAAATATGATCCGCAGTATGACCGCCTATGCCCGACGTGAAGTAAAAGGCGAATGGGGCAGCGCCACCTGGGAGTTACGTTCGGTAAACCAGCGTTATCTCGAAACCTACATCCGTATGCCGGAACAGTTCCGTAGCCTCGAACCTGTGGCTCGCGAGCGTATTCGCACCCGTTTAACTCGCGGCAAAATCGAATGTAATTTACGTTTCGAGCCTGATACACGCGCACAAAGCTCTTTGCTGCTCAATGAAAAACTGGCTAAACAACTGGTTGAAGCGGCGAATTGGGTAAAAATGCAAAGCGACGAAGGTGAAATCAATCCGGTTGATATTTTGCGCTGGCCGGGTGTGATGTCCGCTCAGGAACAAGATCTTGATGCTATTACCGCTGAAATTCTTGCAGCACTTGATGGTGCCCTTGATGACTTCATCATTGCCCGTGAAACAGAAGGCCAGGCACTGAAGCAGCTTATTGAGCAACGTCTTGAAGGTGTCAGTGGCGAAGTGATTAAAGTTCGTGCTCAAATGCCTGAAGTCCTGAAATGGCAACGTGAGCGCCTGGTTGCGAAACTAGAAGATGCGCAAGTTCAGCTTGAAAACAACCGCCTGGAGCAAGAGCTGGTCTTAATGGCTCAGCGTGTCGATGTTGCCGAAGAGTTGGACAGGCTAGAAGCTCATGTCAAAGAAACCTACAACATTCTGAAGAAAAAAGAGGCGGTTGGCCGTCGTCTCGACTTTATGATGCAGGAGTTCAACCGCGAGTCGAACACTCTGGCATCAAAATCAATCAATTCAGATGTGACCAATTCAGCCATCGAACTGAAAGTGCTGATTGAACAGATGCGTGAACAGATTCAGAACATCGAGTAATTTTCAGCTTTAACGTTCTTAGCCCGCGCCAGGCGGGCTTTTTATTGCCCCCGCCTTAACCCTAATAAAATTAATCCATTTCAAATTTACAAGTTAGAAAAAAACCGTACCAACCTGTCAAAAGTGAAATATAAGCATTAGAAAATCTAATCAAAAAACCATCACTTTAGAAAAAATCAATCGTGATACTGTTCACAAAACGCTACCCTCACAACGTTTCCTCTGGGGGTACCAATGCTGTTACATATTCTTTATTTGGTCGGCATTACTGCCGAAGCAATGACCGGCGCATTAGCCGCTGGCCGCCGCCGTATGGATACTTTCGGCGTTATAATCATTGCAACAGCCACAGCCCTTGGTGGCGGTTCGGTACGCGATATTCTTCTCGGACACTACCCTTTGGGTTGGGTGAAACATCCAGAGTATGTGGTGATTGTCGCAATCGCAGCCGTGCTAACTACCGTGTTTGCTCCCGTCATGCCTCATCTGCGCCGCCTTTTCCTGGTCCTTGATGCCCTTGGGCTTGTGGTGTTTTCTATCATCGGGGCGCAAATAGCGTTGGATATGGGCGAAGGCCCCATCATCGCTATCATTTCAGCCGTTGTAACGGGTGTATTTGGCGGTGTGTTGCGCGATATGTTTTGTAAGCGTATTCCTCTGGTGTTCCAGAAAGAACTCTATGCCGGCATCGCTTTCTCCTCCGCTGTACTTTACATCGTTCTGGAACACTACGTTTCGAACCAGGACGTCGTGATTATCTCCACACTCCTGTTCGGTTTCACCCTGCGCTTACTCGCGTTACGCCTGCGCCTTGGATTACCTGTGTTTCATTACAAACACGCGGACCATTAATCGGCAAATCCCCGAATACCCTGCTCTGCCAGAAAAACCACCAGCGCAGCAATTTGGGGATGATTGACAAATTCCACCAACTTTTTAGCTCTTACCGCACCAATACCCGGCAGTTTTTGCCAACTATGCTCATCTCGTGCAACTAAGTGCGACCACTGTGAGTCGGGTAGCGTGGAAAATACCGCCCGGGGTAGCGGCAAACCAAACGCGAGCAGCCACCGATTGAAGGGTTGTTGCCGAACTTGCGAGAATTGCTGCCAAAGATGGGTCGCTCTGGCTGGAGAAATTCCGCTAATCTGCAGCAACTCCTCCTGAGTCACCGTTAGCCAGGAAAAAATATGTTTCAGGCTGAGACTCTGTTGGATCTGCTGCCACGTGCGCACGCTCACTCCATTTATATTCAGAACCTCTGGAGCGCTAATCCAGGCCAGGCGCGCAATAAATTGCTCGCGACACCAGACTTCGAAAAAAAGGCAGCTCAGCGGTGTGACCATTTTGTCTGTGGGGAGCTGCGGTTTGTTGCGTTGGCTTACACGCCATACCACTTCATCGACGCGCGGAATTCCTTGCCCAGCAAGACTCACCATTACCTGATCGCCCAAGGCAATATCCAGAGCTTGCCAACGTTTGACTGAACCGATGTTTACCCGTTTAACCTGTTTATCATCTATCTGTAGAGGATTGAGTCTGAGAACAACGGAAACTTTCCCTGTGCGCCCTAGCGTAAATTGAATGCCCTTAACTTCGGCAATTTGCTGGGCTGGCGGGAATTTCCATGCAATCACCCACGTTGCTTTACCTGGAAGCCAATATCTCGCCGCAGGCTCTAATGCCTCACGAACCACAATACCGTCAGTTACAAAAGGAAGGGGCGTCGTAAACAAGGACTCCCGCAACAATTCGATTTGCTCCACTGAGCTAACAGATGTTGACCACATTTTGGTTAGTGGAAAACCAGCCTGAGCGAGCGTCTCTAACTTCATATTCATATCAGCAGGACCGTCTGGCCACGCCCAAATGAATATCCCCAACTCTTTGAGCAGCGCTGGGTCGCTTTGACTCATCATGGCGCCAGCCACTTTTCCTCTGGCATTAATACCGCCCATGATTTTCTGTATGTGATTATCTCTTTTCCAGAAAACCTCACCTTGCAACACGCTATTGGCAAGTGGGCCAGAAAGGGTTTTGGGGATTGCAGGAATCATCCTGGACTTTTCTGTCCAGTCTTGCCCTTTCTCCCCATCCCCGCGGCTAAGGAGTTTAACCAAGCGCCCTTGCTGATAAACCAGGGTCACCGCCACTCCATCCACTTTTGGTTGCACCCAGAGATCGGTTTTGCTTTTTACCCACAAGGCAACGGCTGCGCTGTCTGGCAGCTTTTTGACGCCGGTATGAGCAATCGGGTGCAACGCTTTTCCTTGAGTGGTTAATTGCGGTTGCTTTGGTTTTTCAGAGGGATGAAAGCAATGCTGCCATTCATTGTATTGCCCGCGTAGACCATCGTATGTCGCATCACTGACCTCGCTCACGCCTTGTTGGTAATAGGCTTGATCCCACTTTCTGAGCTTTTCATTCAATTTCGCCATCTCCTGCTGGGCTTGCACAGATGACCAGGCTGGACACGTTGCCGACGCCATTGCGCTCAGCAGCCCCAGAAACCCGATAAGTTTTGTTATCCACTTCATAAGTCCCTCCGTGTAGAAGCGAGGAGAGGTATAACGCCAGGACACAAGCAATGCGATTGAGTATTAAAAATGATGCGAGGAGCTTTCAGAGGTATTTAACTTGTTGCAGTAACACGAGGTTTTTTTGGAAAACATTACGCAAATTGATAGAAATATTGCCGAGGAACACGACAAATTCTCCGTGACACGGAGACGGTGTGTATAATAAGCCCGTATACGCACTTCTTTTTATGCTTACCGAATAAGTTAGAACTCATGGCTCAAGGCACGCTTTACATCGTTTCCGCCCCAAGTGGCGCGGGGAAATCTAGCCTCATCCAGGCTTTGTTAAAGACACAACCGCTGTACGACACGCAGGTTTCAATCTCCCATACCACTCGTGGTATTCGCCCGGGAGAGAAACATAGTGAACACTATTTCTTTGTGGAGAAGGAAGAGTTTAAGCAGATGATCGCTGAAGACGCATTCCTTGAACACGCCGAAGTGTTTGGCAATTATTACGGCACTTCACGCCATGCCATTGAACAAGTTCTGGCAACAGGTGTGGATGTGTTCCTGGATATTGACTGGCAAGGTGCGCAGCAGATTCGTGAGAGAATGCCGCAAGCCCGCAGTATTTTTGTTCTGCCGCCGTCAAAAGACGAATTGGACCGCCGCCTTCGTGGCCGTGGGCAAGACAGTGAAGAAGTTATCACTAAGCGAATGGCGCAAGCTGTTGCAGAAATGAGTCATTACGCAGAGTATGACTATTTAATCGTCAATGACGATTTTGACTCTGCATTGTCAGATTTAAAAATTATCATTCGTGCCGAGCGTCTACGAATGGGTCGCCAAAAAGCGCGACATGACGCTTTAATCAGCAAACTATTGGCAGACTGAGCCCAGTTTCAGTATCATGCCCAGTCATTTCTTCATCTGTGGA
>NZ_DATERI010000114.1:0-7879 GCF_035271705.1 Buttiauxella sp. | reverse complement strand
GCCCGGAATGTAAACGCAAGCTTTGCCTGGTTTCTTCCGAGCAAATCGACCTTAGCCGCCAGATTAGAGAGGCCAGCTAATGAGTATGTTACTCGGCCCACGCGACGATAAAGGCATGCCAGTGCCAATGACGGTGGATGAGTCCATCGCCAGTATGAAAGCGTCGCTACTGAAAAAAATTAAACGTTCCGCGTATGTTTACCGTGTTGACTGTGGTGGCTGTAACGGCTGCGAAATCGAAATTTTCGCCACCCTTTCACCACTTTTCGATGCAGAACGCTTCGGGATTAAAGTGGTTCCGTCGCCTCGTCATGCGGACATTTTACTGTTTACCGGCGCGGTGACTCGCGCCATGCGTTCCCCTGCGCTGCGTGCCTGGGAATCAGCGCCGGACCCAAAAATTTGTATCTCATACGGCGCGTGCGGTAACAGCGGCGGTATCTTCCACGACCTGTATTGCGTCTGGGGCGGCACCGACAAAATCGTCCCGGTGGATGTGTATATTCCGGGTTGCCCGCCAACACCTGCGGCAACGCTGTACGGTTTTGCCATGGCGTTAGGTTTGCTGGAGCAAAAAATCCACGCCCGGGAAGCCAGCGAGATAGACGCCCAACCGGCGCAAATCCTGCACCCGGACATGGTGCAGCCATTGCGTGTGCGTATCGACCGTGCTGCACGTCATCTGGCGGGTTATCGCTATGGCCGCCAGATTGCTGACAGCTACATGGAAAATCTTACCGCTGGTGGCGGCAGTGTTCAGCAATGGCTGGCATCCGAGAACGATCCGCGTTTGACCGAAATCGTCACACATCTGGAAGAACTGGTGAAACAGGAGCGCGTGTCATGAGCGAGTCGGTGGTGTTTTGCCAGCTTAGCCGTAAGTTTGTCGATGAAAACGACAACACACCGAGTGATGCGCAACAGGTGGTTTATTACAGCCTGGCAATCGGCCACCATCTCGGCGTTATCGACTGCTTGAAAGAGAATCTGGTTTGTTCGTTTGAGCCTTACAAAGCGTGGATTGCCACGCTTGAAGCAGGCAGCGAAGCGCGGCGTAAAATGGAAGGTGTGCCGCGTTATGGCGAAATTGTTATCGACCAAAGTCATGTGGTTTTGTTAGCCAAAGCCTTTGATGCAGCCATTCCAACGCAAACCGAACAGCAGCAAATCTGGAGCCAGGAGCTGCTCGATATGCTGCAAGCCATTCAACTAGAACCCGCCATTTATTTGATGGTTCGGAGGCGTTATGACCTCGACCAAAATCATTCGAGTTGCAGCAAGGCGGTAACTGAGCAAGTCCCTGAGAGCATAGATAACGATGTGACCGGGGCGACCGGGGCGAACGAAGGCGACCAACGCGGCGGCGGCTCGAAGAATGAAGGTCGTAATGTTTTACTGTGTGTTGGCAACACCATGATGGGCGACGACGGCGCAGGCCCTTTGCTTGCCGAAAAGTGCCTGGCCGCGCCACAAGGCGACTGGGTGGTTATCGACGGCGGCACCGCGCCGGAAAACGATGTGGTGGCGATCCGTGAATTGCGCCCAACAAGATTGTTGTTGGTCGATGCGACGGATATGGGTCTCGCTCCTGGTGAAATCCGCGTGATAGACCCGGACGATATCGCTGAAATGTTTATGATGACCACCCACAACATGCCGCTCAACTACCTGATTGATCAGTTGAAAGAAGATGTGGGCGAAGTGATTTTCCTCGGCATTCAGCCTGATATCGTCGGCTTTTACTACCCGATGACTGACGCGATTAAAGCGGCGGTTGAAACGGTGTATCAGCGCCTGGCGGGATGGGAAGGCAAAGGCGGCTTTGCGGATCTGGAAGCGCCGGAGTTCGAGTAATCTAACGCCCTCACCCTCTCCCTGGGGTGAGGGTGGAAAACACCTCTGTCATTTGCCCAAATGACATCGTCAAATGTGTCGATGTCACTGTCATCCCTCCCCCGATCAATGCGCAACGCCTTGAATCACGCTAGTTTCAAAGTTGGCACACTTTATGTATGCCTAATGCCGACTTATAAAAACAGGAGTCTCTGATGAACCGCTTCATCATTGCTGATTCAAGCAAATGTATTGGCTGTCGCACTTGCGAAGTGGCCTGTGTCGTGTCCCACCAGGAAGCGCAAGATTGCGCGGCTATAACACCGCAAACCTTCCTGCCCCGTATTCACGTGATTAAAGGCGTGAATGTTTCTACCGCGACGATGTGCCGCCAGTGCGAAGACGCCCCTTGCGCCAACGTCTGTCCGAACGGGGCTATCAAGCGCGAGCATGGCTTTGTGAATGTGATGCAAGAACGTTGCATCGGCTGCAAAACTTGTGTGGTTGCCTGCCCGTATGGCGCGATGGAAGTGGTTGTTCGCCCAGTCGTGCGCAACAGCGGTGCCGGTCTTAACGTGCTGGCCGAAAAGGCCGAAGCGAATAAATGCGACCTTTGCCATACCCGAGCAACAGGGCCAGCTTGTATAGAGGCCTGCCCTACCAACGCCATTATTTGCGTTGACCGCAACAAGCTTGAACAAATGAGTGCTGAAAAACGCCGCCGTGCTGCGTTTGATGGGACTTCATCCATTTTCCTTTGATGTCTTCCTAAATAATTGGCGTTGCATCAAGGCGGCAAATGAGCCAATCCCGATGCAGCTTCAAGTATGAAGGGAATGAAATTTTCACTTTTAACAGGTCTGTTACCGATGAAAAAAATTACCAGCGTCTGCCCATACTGTGGCGCAGGCTGCAAACTCAAACTGGTTGTTGAGAAGAACAAAATTATCCGTGCCGAAGCAGCTGACGGCGTGACGAACCAAAATGAACTCTGCCTGAAAGGTTATTACGGCTGGGATTTTCTCAACGACACGAAACTGCTCACGCCGCGTCTAACGCAGCCGATGATTCGTTACGAAAAAGGCGGCAAGCTCCAGCCCGTTAGCTGGGATGAAGCCATTAGCTATACCGCGAAACGCCTGAAAGCGATTAAAGAGCAATATGGCCCGCGTTCCATAATGACGACCGGTTCGTCACGCGGAACGGGTAACGAAACCAACTATGTGATGCAGAAGTTTGCCCGCGGTGTGCTGCATACCAACAACGTCGATTGCTGTGCGCGTGTTTGCCACGGGCCGTCGGTGGCGGGTTTGCAGGTGACGCTGGGAAATGGCGCGATGAGTAACTCTATCGGCGACATCGAACACTCAAAATGCCTGTTGGTGTTTGGTTATAACTGCGCCGATTCACACCCGATCGTGGCGCGTCGGGTGATTAAAGCGAAAGAAAATGGCGCGAAAATCATTGTTTGCGATCCGCGTCGCATCGAAACCGCGCGTATTGCAGACCAACATTTGCAGTTGAAAAACGGCTGTAATATGGCGCTGGTGAATGCCTTTGGTTACGTGCTACTCGAAGAGAATCTCTACGATAAAGAGTATGTGGCGAAATTCGCTGACGGCCTGGAAGCCTACCGTGAAGTCGTCAAAGGCTACGCGCCAGAAGACGTTGAGCACCTGACCGGCGTGCCGGCACAACAAGTCCGCCTCGCGATGAGGACGTTCGCCGCCGCCCCTTCTGCCACCATCATGTGGGGTATGGGCGTCACCCAGTTTGGCCAGGCAGTCGACGTGGTAAAAGGCTTATCCAGCCTGGCGTTGCTGACCGGTAATCTGGGGCGTGAAAACGTCGGTGTGGGCCCGGTGCGTGGGCAAAACAATGTGCAGGGTGCCTGCGATATGGGCGTGCTACCGAACCAGTTCCCGGGTTATCAGGATGTGGTTGACCCACAAGTGCGGGCCAAATTTGCCAAAGCGTGGGGCATCAACGTTGATGATATGGACGACCAGGTCGGCGTGCGTATCACCGAAGTGCCACACATGGCGCTCGAAGGCGAGATGAAAGCCTACTACATCATGGGCGAAGACCCGTTGCAGACCGAGGCCGACCTGGGCCTGGTACGCAAAGGGTTTGAAGCGCTCGATTTTGTCGTAGTGCAAGACATCTTCATGACCAAGACCGCCGAAGTGGCGGATGTGATTTTGCCAGCCACCTCCTGGGGCGAGCACGGCGGCGTGTTTACTTGTGCCGACCGTGGCTTCCAGCGTTTTGAAAAGGCCATTGAGCCGAAATACAACGTCAAACGTGACTGGGAAATTATCAGCCTGCTCGCAACCGAGATGGGCTACCCGATGCACTACGACAACAACCAACAAATCTGGGACGAAATGCGCGAGCTTTGCCCGCTGTTCTTTGGCGTCACCTACGAGAAAATGGGCGATATGGGCCATGTGCAGTGGCCATGCCCGACGCTTGACCATCCCGGCACCCCGTATCTCTACAAAGACAGCAAGTTCGATACACCCAACGGTAAAGGCCAGCTTTTTGCCGCGCAGTGGCGTGCGCCTGCTGAAATACCTGACGCAGAATATCCGCTAGTGCTGTGTACCGTTCGTGAAGTCGGACACTACTCCTGTCGCTCCATGACCGGTAACTGCGCGGCACTGCAAACGCTGGCGGATGAACCTGGCTTTGTGCAGATAAATCCAACAGACGCCGAATGGCTCAATATCAAAGACAAACAACTGGTGTGGGTCAGCTCGCGTCGCGGCAAAGTGATCAGCCGTGCAGAAGTGAATGAGCGCATCAACCTGGGTTCGGTGTACATGACTTACCAATGGTGGATTGGTGCGTGTAACGAGCTAACGCAGGACAACCTCGACCCGATTTCCAAAACACCGGAAACCAAGTATTGCGCGGTAAATGTCAGCCAAATTGCTGACCAGCAATGGGCAGAGAACTATGCGCAAACCACCTATAGCGAGATGAAAGCGCGTTTACGTCAGGCGGTGGAAGTTTAAAAAGGGTGGAAGACGCTGCACAACGGCTTTCTCGTCGGTCGGATAAGTGCTGCGTCATCCGACAAAAATACCCACACATTGGTGCTAAATAGTGAATTTTAACGGCGTGATGCTACGCATTCGCGGCAAAGTTCAGGGTGTTGGCTTCCGGCCATTCGTCTGGCAACTGGCGCAAAAACTTAAACTCACCGGCGATGTCTGTAATGACGGCGCTGGGGTTTTAGTACGCCTTGCTTCCTCTCCCGATGCGTTTATTACCGAGCTTCACGCCCATTGCCCACCGCTGGCTCGTATCGACAACGTTGAACAAACCCCCTTGCTTTGGGAAATGCTGCCGCAAGATTTTACGATTCGCCACAGCGCCAGCAGCACAATGGACACGCAAATCGTCCCCGACGCCGCCACCTGCCCTGATTGCCTGCGTGAACTTAACGATCCCAACGATCGTCGCGATCGCTATCCGTTTATCAATTGCACCCACTGTGGCCCTCGTTTCACGATTATCAACGCCATGCCGTATGACCGGCCCAACACGGTAATGGCGGCGTTTCCGCTATGCCCGGCGTGTGAGAATGAGTATCGCAACCCGATGGACAGGCGCTTCCATGCACAACCCGTCGCCTGCCCGGAATGCGGGCCGCAAATTGCCTGGCAATCTGGCGAGCAAAACCTTGAACGTGAAGCCGCATTACAGGCCGCCATCCGCGCGCTAAAAGCCGGGAAAATCGTCGCGATAAAAGGCCTGGGAGGTTTCCATCTGGCGGTTGATGCGTGTAATAACGCCGCCATCACCCGCTTACGGGCGCGTAAACATCGCCCGACCAAACCGCTGGCGGTGATGCTGCCAGATTCACGCAGATTACCGGCAAATGTGCTCGCACACCTCACCACGCCTGCGGCACCGATTGTCTTAATGGCGAAATCAGCGTTACCGGAATTTAGTCACACCCTTGCTCCGCACCTGAATGACGTCGGCGTGATGCTACCCGCCAACCCGCTACAACATCTTTTGATGCAGGCATTCGATGGCCCGCTGGTGATGACATCCGGTAATTTGAATGGCAAACCGCCAGCCATCACCAATCAGCAAGCGCTCGACGAATTAGCCGACATTGCAGATGGTTGGCTACTACACAATCGCGACATCATGCAGCGTATGGATGATTCCGTGGTACGAGCCAACGGTGAAATGCTGCGCCGTGCCAGAGGATTTGTGCCGGATGCCCTACCGCTGCCGCCAGGTTTTGCCGCACAGCCATCGATTCTGGCGTTGGGTGCAGATTTGAAAAACACCTTCTGTTTGCTGCGCGGCAACCAGGCGGTGCTTAGCCAGCATCTGGGCGATCTCGCTGAAGAAGGGGTTGAACAGCAATGGCAAAAAGCACGCATGCTGATGTGCGCAGCTTATGATTTTACGCCGGAACATATCGCGATAGATGCCCATCCAGGCTACCACAGCGCCCGGATTGGGCTTGAAATGGGTTTACCGGTCAGCAAGGTTTTACATCACCACGCTCATGCGGTGGCGTGCCTGGCCGAACACCTTTGGCCTCGGGACGCGGGCGATGTCATTGCGCTAACCCTTGATGGTATGGGTTATGGCGAGAACGACCAGTTGTGGGGTGGGGAATGCCTGCGGGTTAACTATCGGGAATGTGAGCACTTAGGGGGTTTACCCGCGGTGGCGCTCCCTGGCGGAGACCTCGCGGCTCGCCAGCCGTGGCGCAACTTGCTTGCCCATTGCCTGGCTTTTTTACCGGGCTGGCAGCAATGCCCTGAAACCGCCGTGGTGCGCGAACAAAACTGGCCGCTGCTGGCGACCGCAATTGCACGTGGGATTAACACCCCGCTGGCCTCCTCCGCAGGCCGTTTGTTCGATGCCGCTGCCGCCGCACTTAACTGCGCACCGCTGCAACAAAGCTACGAAGGGGAAGCCGCTGGCCGCTTTGAAGCACTGGCATCGCAAAGTGGTGCCTGTCGCCATCCTGTCACCCTGCCGCTTAGTGCCGGTAAACTCGATATGGCGACGTTCTGGCAGCAATGGCTGAACTGGCATGACTGTGCGCCCGCTCGAGCCTGGGCTTTTCATGATGCGCTGGCAAAAGGTTTGGCTGACCTGGCGCGTAGCCATGCGCGTCGGTTGTCGATTAATACCATCGTGTTCAGCGGTGGCGTGCTGCATAACCAACTGATGCGTGAACGATTTGCGCATCATCTCGCAGATTTCAATCTGCTCTTCCCGACACAGTTGCCAGCCGGTGACGGTGCCCTTGCATTGGGCCAGGCGCTGGTTGCCGCCGCCCGCTTCCACCTTCCTTCACAAGGATAAAATGATGTTCTTGCGTATTCTTCGTGACAACCCGCGCGCCGCTGTTTTGCTGGCTGTTTTAGTTGCCGCAAACCTTGCCGCCTGGGCCTGGGCGCTGGTTTCGTTTCACCACAGCACGGCATTGATGGCCGCAAGTTTACTGGCCTGGTGCTACGGCCTGCGCCATGCGGTCGACGCCGACCACATCGCAGCAATTGATAACGTGACGCGCAAGATGATGCAGCAAGGGAAACGCCCGTTTGGTATTGGTGCCTGGTTCTCGCTCGGTCATTCCAGCATTGTGGTGCTAGCTTCAATCGCGATTGCCGCAACCGCTGCGGCATTTAAGAATGATATGGACTGGTTCCATGAGGTTGGTGGCGTGATTGGCACGGCCGTATCGGCGTGTTTTTTGCTGGCAATGGCACTGGTTAATCTGGTGATTTTACGTGGCGTATGGCGCAATTTTCACCAGCTCAAGCGTGGTGAACCGTTGTCTGCCGAGGCGACTGATTTCACTGGTGGCGGCATGATGAGCTGGCTGTTCCGCTCCACATTCAAGCTGATCAATAAAAGCTGGCATATGTATTTGGTCGGTTTTTTGTTTGGTTTAGGGTTTGATACGGCAACAGAAATTGGCGTGCTGGGCATTTCTGCCGCCAGCGCGTCTAGCGGGATGTCGATATGGTCGATTCTGGTGTTTCCGGCGCTGTTTGCC
>NZ_DATERI010000113.1:0-35850 GCF_035271705.1 Buttiauxella sp. | reverse complement strand
GTAATGAGAAGAATATGACATCAATCACACTCCCGCTCAAACAGGCATAGAGTGTGATTGGTGTCACCCTATTCACCGAGAACAGATGACCGCTTGAATCACTCACCGCAATAAAAACACATATTAAATGACTGTTTCTTTAAAATAGGCCTAAAACGGTCAACTAACTATGCTCAGAACGGCCTTGACCGTTTTATTAACTTTGGTTTTAAACAGGCAAAAGCCGAGTGTTATCTGGATAAACAAAGAAGGGAAAAAATATTTTATTTTAGACACCAATCACACTTTAATAGCTAATTAAATGCGGGGAAGATAATTAGGCAAAGGATAACCAAATGAACGCAAGTTAAGATCCATTGAATTAAATATACTGGCGACTCGTTGTCAGTCTTTAAATTCTAACACTCAACATAATATGAAGTTAAAACAAAATAAGAGGACGATATGGAAAGAGATAAACTGGCCAGTGAAATTATTCAACACTGTCTGGAGATGACCAGGCTCGGGCTGAACCAGGGAACGGCTGGTAACATCAGCACACGCTACCAGGACGGTTTCCTGATTACACCATCGGGCATTCCGTACGAAAAATTAACCCCGGCACATATTGTTTATATCGATGGAAATGGGCAGCCTGATGCGGGAAAAATTCCGTCCAGCGAATGGCGTTTCCATCAGGCTATTTATCAAACCCGTCCTGATGCTAATGCCGTAGTACACAACCACGCAATCTATTGCACGGCAGTGTCTATTCTTAATCGCCCAATCCCTGCTATCCACTACATGATTGCGGCTGCGGGTGGCAATGATATCCCTTGTGCTCCTTACGCTACTTTCGGTACTAAACAGTTATCAGAATATGTTGCACAGTGCCTCAAGTACCGCAAAGCCACGCTACTACAACATCACGGCCTGATTGCCTGTGAAGAAACCCTGCCAAAAGCGTTGTGGCTTGCGCATGAAATGGAAGTATTAGCAAAATTGTACATGGCAACATTGGCAATTGTTGATCCTGTTCCGGTGTTATCGGATGCAGAAATTGACGTTGTGTTGGAAAAATTTAAAACCTATGGCCTGCGGGTCGAAGAGTAATCTGGCTGCGGGAAGATGATGGTGCTCACTATCAACGAACACCATCATATGCTGTCTACAATGCAAACAGTGCGGAAAAGTCTTTGTTACACACCCGCTGCACGGCCGGATGTTGGATCATTCGCTCAGCAAAGATGATGTAATACTCTTCCGGTACGCTATCGATGCGTACTCTCATCAAGAAAATATACGCAGCGATTGAAACTGGCTTAATCGCCTTTTCGTTGGTAGCTTGAAAAAAACCGGCTTATGCCTAACACCGTTCACTTAAACCAATGAATGAGGGGAAACACCGGGATTTGGTTCCCAGAGGGACGCCAAACCCAGTGGTCGCCCCGGATATCTCGTTCTTAAACTAACGGTGTCATGAATGAGGGGAAACACCGGAATTTGGTTCCCAGAGGGACGCCAAACCCGGTGGTCGCCCCGGATATCTCGTTCTTAAACTAACGGTGTTAGGCTTATGCCGGTTTTTTATGCCCAAAATTTGCCGCACTGCAATCAGCGCGGCTGTCATCGGCAGTATGTCGAGTTTAGGCTTATTTAAATAAGGCCGAGTAATCCCGATTACACACACGCTGTACTGACGGATGTTGAATCATACGTTCTGCAAAAATCGCGTGATACTCTTCCATTACATTCTCAACTCGCCCGATCTCAACAATGTTCTCATCGCTATAGATTTCCTGCCCATACAGTGTCGGTGCGACAAAAATTGCGTTATGTGCAGCACCGAAGGCTTTCATCAATGCGGCATCATCGAACTCACCAAGAATTTCAACTTTCAGCCCCTGCACGTTAATCCAGTTGAGGATCTTGCGCCCTAACATTGAGCGACGTCCAGGAATCAATAAACGTTTGGTTTCAAGACAGGCAGGGAAAGGTAAATCCGGCACCGGGCTCTGGCTCCAGAAGCTAATGCCACATTCGCCGATTTTCACCGAGAACAAGCCTTCTTGCTGTGTTGAGTCAATTGGGCAATCAGAGATGATCATGTCCAGTTTGTGTTGGCTCAATTGTTCCAGCAACATTTCGTGCGTCGACTCAAAACAACGCAGGTGGATTTGTTCATCTTCAACGACAGCCGCATCGAGCACGCCACTGACCAGGCGTTTTGACAAGGCATCCGCAATACCCACATCGAATAGCAAACTGGACTCTTTGCGATAGTTCACGATATCCAGCATTTCCTGGCTTAGCGTAAACATGCGGTCCGCATAGCGGAAAACAAGTTGGCCCAACTCAGAAGGCACCAAACCCCGCCCCTGACGACGGAAGAGTTTACCTTGCAGACGTTCTTCTAATGCTTTGATCTGGCCGGTGATAGTTTGCGGAGTTAAATACAGTGCTTCAGCGGCTCCGACGACGGAACCCTCTTTGCAAACATGCCAGAAGTAGTAAAGGTGATTGTAATTTATATGCGACATGTGCTTTCGCTCCCTGAGAAATATTCCATTAACTAACGGCTCGAATGGAGCCGTTAACCTTTAATTAACTATTTTGTAGCTGCTTGTAGCTGCTGGCTGAAATGGCTTCTCAACATGCAGTAACCCACTACCGCTGAAAGCAGCGATCCTAACAAAATACCCAGTTTTGCCCAGGTAATCAGAGCAGGGTCTGCTCCCTCAAATGCCAGTGATGCGATGAAAATGGACATCGTGAAGCCAATCCCACATAGCACGCCCACCGCCATAATTTCCTTGCAGGTGGTTCCTTCCGGCAATGTTGCCAGCTTCAGCTTCAGCGCAGCCCAACAGAACAAGCTGATCCCTAGCGGCTTGCCGATGAACAAACCCGCCATAATCCCCATCGGTAGCAGAGAGGTTAAGCCCGCAAATGTGACGCCGCTCAACGAGACGCCTGCATTGGCGAAGGCAAACAAAGGCAGAATCAAGAACGCGACCCAAGGATGAAGTACGTGTTCCAACTCTTTTGCCGGTGAGTGGCCGTTCTTTTCTTTAAGCGGGATCAGGAAACCGATGATGACTCCAGCAAGCGTTGCATGGACACCCGATTTCAGCACTGCGGTCCACAGCACCACTCCGACCAGAATATACAAACCGGTACGACGTACATTGCAGATATTCAGCAATACCAGCACAGCGATGGCGCCTGCGGCAACAGCCAGCGAAAGGACGGAAAGATCACTGGTGTAGAACAAGGCAATGATAACAATCGCGCCCAGGTCATCAATAATAGCTAAAGCCATCAGGAACACTTTAAGTGCGACTGGCACACGATTCCCCAGCAACGCCAGAATACCCAGCGCAAAAGCGATGTCTGTTGCCGCCGGAATCGCCCATCCCTCACGGGTTATCGGGTCCTGGAAATTGAATATTAAATAGATTGCCGCAGGGACAACCATACCACCCAATGCCGCAATCACAGGGAACGACGCCTGGCGCATGCTGGCAAGCGAACCGCTGACCATTTCACGTTTTACTTCCAGGCCAATCATCAGGAAGAAGATGGCCATCAAAGCATCGTTGACCCAGAGCAACAGGTTTTTACTGATATCCAAAGAACCGATACGCACTTCCACCGGTGTATTCAGAAACGATTGATACAACTCGCTGGTGGCACCCAAATTAGAAAGAAGCATTGCCAGTACAGCGGCAAGGATTAAGAAGATGCCACTTGAGGCATCGCTATGGAAAAAGCGTTTTAGTTTTTTTGTCATTCTTTCATCCAACTTATTCGAGCGCCTAAAACATTTAGGACGTTAATATGTATTAATCATATCTTGCCAGACACTTCGATAAAAGCAGGTTATATTGCATGAATAACTCGAATAAAGCGAATTGATTGATTGTTAAGCTCATCAAAATTTTATGTAAAAAAAAACCTGAATCAAAAAATCTGATTCAGGTTTTAGCACTTCACATGTGCATTACACAAATGAGTGTGGGATTTAGCGGGTTAAATCATCGAAGAATTTCTTCACACCATCAAAGAAGTTCTTTGAACGTGGACTGTTCTTTTCCCCACTTGGCCCACCAAAACTTTCAGCCAGATCGCGCAGTAATTGCTTCTGCTTTTCGTTCAAGCTGACAGGCGTTTCCACCACAACGCGGCATAGCAGGTCGCCCTGAGCCCCGCCACGTACGGATTTAACCCCTCTGCCACGCATTCTGAACAGTTTGCCAGTTTGCGTTTCGCCAGGGACTTTCAGGTTTACACGACCATCCAGTGTTGGCACTTCAATCTCGCCACCCAGTGCCGCCATAGCAAAGTTAATCGGCACTTCGCAATACAGGTTATTGCCTTCACGTTCGAAGATTGGGTGCTGTTTAACCTGCACCTGAACGTACAAATCACCCGATGGTGCTCCGTGCTCGCCTGCTTCACCTTCGCCAGCAAGACGAATGCGGTCGCCAGTATCAACGCCCGCCGGGATTTTCACCGACAGCGTTTTAGTTTTCTCTACACGGCCATGACCATGACAGGTATTGCACGGATCTTTAATAATCGAACCGCGACCCTGGCAGTGTGGACAGCTTTGCTGCACCGTGAAGAAGCCCTGGCGCATTTGCACCTGACCTTGTCCATGACACGTCGGGCAAGTCTGTGGCTTGGAGCCTGCTTTCGCACCGCTACCATGACAAACGTCACACTCTTCAAGCGTTGGGATGCGGATCTCTTTGGTGACGCCACGAACCGCTTCTTCCAGCGTTAAGTCCATGTTGTAGCGTAAATCGGCACCACGGGAAGCGCGTTGACGACGGCCCCCCCCGAAGATATCGCCGAATACGTCGCCAAAGATATCGCCGAAATCAGCGCCGCCGCCACCGTGACCGCCGCCGCCCATACCGCCCTGTTCAAACGCAGCATGTCCATACTGGTCGTAGGCTGCACGCTTTTGCTCGTCGGTAAGGATTTCGTAGGCTTCTTTAATTTCTTTAAACTTCGCCTCAGACTCTTTGTCACCCTGATTACGATCCGGGTGGAACTTCATTGCCAGGCGTTTATAGGCTTTCTTGATTTCACGCTCTTCCGCGTTTTTCGGAACGCCTAAAACCTCGTAATAGTCTCTCTTCGCCATCTTTTTTGTCTGCCCCTAACATGCGTGCACGGGCGTAGAGGAAAACCTCGACGCCCGTGCTTCTATTCAAATCACACTTTAACTTACAAAAGGGCGATTATTTTTTGTCTTTAACTTCTTCGAACTCAGCGTCAACAACGTCGTCGTCTTTGCTAGCAGAGTTGCCAGCATCGGTCGCGTTACCCGCTTGCTGTTCAGCGTGCTGTGCCTGAGCCAGTTCCATCAGTTTCTGAGAAACTTGCGCCAGTTCCTGCATTTTCGCTTCGATATCAGCTTTGTCTTCGCCTTTCAGGGAGGTTTCCAGCGCGCTCAATGCAGACTCGATCGCAGTTTTGTCTTCAGCTGGCAGTTTGTCACCGGCTTCTGTAACTTGCTTACGAGTGCTATGCAGCAGGTGGTCACCCTGGTTACGCGTCTGAACCAGCTCTTCGAACTTACGGTCAGACTCAGCGTTAGCTTCTGCTTCACGCACCATTTTTTGGATTTCTTCTTCGTTCAAACCAGAAGATGCCTTGATGGTGATTTTCTGCTCTTTACCGCTGTTTTTGTCCTTCGCGGATACGTGCAAAATGCCGTCAGCATCGATATCGAAGGTGACTTCGACTTGCGGCATGCCGCGTGGTGCTGGGCTGATACCATCCAGGTTGAACTGACCCAAAGATTTGTTATCAGCAGCACGTTTACGCTCACCCTGAATCACATGGATGGTCACCGCAGACTGATTATCTTCAGCTGTGGAGAACACCTGGCTGTGTTTAGTCGGGATAGTGGTGTTTTTGTTGATAAGGGATGTCATCACACCGCCCATGGTTTCGATACCCAGAGACAGCGGGGTAACGTCCAGCAGCAATACGTCAGTCACATCACCCGCAAGCACACCACCCTGAACAGCTGCACCGATTGCAACAGCTTCGTCCGGGTTCACGTCTTTACGTGGTTCTTTACCAAAGAACTCAGTCACTTTCTTCTGCACCATTGGCATACGAGTCTGACCACCGACCAGGATAACGTCCTGGATATCGGATACAGACAGGCCAGCATCTTGCAGTGCAACTTTCAGCGGCTCGATAGAACGGTTTACCAGGTCTTCGACCAGGGATTCCAGTTTCGCGCGAGTCACTTTGATGTTCATGTGTTTTGGACCGCTAGCGTCTGCAGTGATGTACGGCAGGTTCACGTCGGTCTGTTGAGCAGAAGACAGCTCAATTTTCGCTTTTTCTGCAGCTTCTTTCAGACGCTGCATAGCCAGTGGGTCGTTACGCAGATCGATACCTTGATCTTTCTTGAACTCTTCCACTAAGTAGTTGATCAGACGGCTATCGAAGTCTTCACCACCCAGGTGGGTATCACCGTTGGTTGCCAGAACTTCGAAGGTTTTTTCGCCATCAACTTCGTCGATTTCGATAATAGAGATATCGAAAGTACCACCACCCAAGTCGTAAACCGCGATAGTGCGGTTGCCAACTTCTTTATCCAGACCGTAGGCCAGAGCCGCTGCGGTTGGTTCGTTGATGATACGTTTTACTTCCAGACCTGCGATACGGCCAGCATCTTTAGTTGCCTGACGCTGTGCATCGTTGAAGTATGCAGGAACGGTGATAACAGCTTCAGTTACTGGTTCACCCAGGTAATCTTCAGCGGTTTTCTTCATTTTCTTCAACACTTCAGCAGAGATCTGCGGAGGTGCCATTTTCTGACCTTTAACGTCAATCCATGCATCGCCGTTATCAGCGCCAATAATTTTGTACGGCATGATGGCTTCATCACGCTGTACTTCTTCGTCCTGGAAGCGACGGCCAATCAGGCGTTTGATCGCGAACAATGTGTTCTGCGGGTTAGTCACTGCCTGACGTTTAGCCGGTTGACCTACCAGAATCTCACCATCCTGCGTATAGGCAATGATGGAAGGAGTGGTGCGGTCGCCCTCGGCGTTTTCAAGAACGCGAGCAGTAGTACCATCCATAATCGCTACACAAGAGTTGGTAGTACCCAGGTCGATGCCAATAATTTTACCCATCTAAACGTCTCCACTTAAAATTTGTCGTCATATGGTCGTGAACCTGTTATGCGGGCAAACAAGAGTCTTTCAACTGCCCAAACGTGCTTTTTTTCAGGTCCATCAACTGCGGTTGCATACAAGATGGGGTCACTAAGCTCGCCATCAAGGGGGAAGGTAAAAAAAATTTTCATCTACACACCTGTTTAGATCATGGACTCGAGACCTTCACCTGATTATGATGCCGCGCCCCGCTGCCCTTTCTCGGCTGCGCGGCGCATACATATATCCATTTTCAGACGAATTTTAGAGGAACTATGGGCAACACTAAGTTGGCTAATCCAGCTCCCTTGGGCTTGATGGGCTTCGGCATGACTACCATTCTGCTCAACTTGCATAACACTGGCTTCTTCCCTTTGGATGTCAATATTCTTGCAATGGGTATTTTCTATGGTGGTATCGCACAAATTTTTGCCGGCCTGTTGGAATTTAAGAAAGGTAATACTTTCGGCCTGACAGCATTCACTTCTTATGGCTCTTTCTGGCTGACTCTGGTCGCCATTCTGATCATGCCTAAGATGGGTCTTGCAGACGCTGCAAACCCGCATTTCCTTGGGGCGTATCTTGGTCTGTGGGGCATTTTCACGCTGTTCATGTTCTTCGGCACGCTGCCGGCTAATCGCATGCTTCAGTTCGTGTTTGCTAGCCTGACTGTATTGTTTGCTCTGCTGGCTATCGGCCACCTGGCTGATAGCGAAAGCATCATCCACGTTGCAGGTTGGGTGGGTCTGGTTTGTGGTTCATCCGCCATTTACCTGGCAATGGGCGAAGTGCTCAACGAGCAGTTTGGCCGCACCGTATTACCTATCGGTGAAAAACACTAATTACTGTCTTTACTGCGGTAAGAAAACAAAAACGCGGAGGCCAGCCTCCGCGTTTTTTTTATGAATGTTGTAGCGGCCTTTGAACCACTTTATCTTCATGCGTTAAATCATTTCGCAGCCAAATCCCCAGCGCCAGACCCACCAGCGCCAATGCCAGCACATACCAGGCCGGAGCCATCGGTGATACCGCCGATAACATGGTGACAAAGATAGGTGTCAGGCCACCGAAAATGGCATACGACATATTATAAGAGAACGATATCCCACTGAACCGCACTTCTGCCGGGAACGCCCGGACCATCACATACGGTACAGCGCCTACCACTCCAACACTTAGACCCACCATGCCATATAAAAAGAACAGATATTCTGGGTGGCTGGCTGTCAGGTGATAGAACATCCAGCTGCAAATTGCCAGCAACGAACTCCCGATGATAAAGGTTTTGCTGGCACCAATACGGTCGATAACCAGCCCCGCCACAATGCAACCGATACACAGCATAACAATCGCAATACTGTTCGCCTGCAGCGTGACTGCGGGTGCGATACCCAATTGTTTTTGCAACCAGGTGGGTGCCATTAATATGACAACCACAATCCCTGCAGACAGCAACCAGGTCAGTAACATCGAAACCACCACGGCTTTTTTATGGTTCACGATGACCGATTTCAACGGCAACTCTTCAGCCAGCGCTTTACGTTGCTGCATTTCAATGAAGATAGGGGTCTCTTGCAACCAGCGACGCAAATACATCGCCACCAGCCCAAAAATACCGCCTAAGAAGAACGGAATACGCCAGCCGCCATCGTGAATGGCCTGCTGCGTCATCGTAGTATTAATAATGGTAGCGACAACCGAACCCAGCAAAATCCCAGCGGTTAAGCCAGCAGTTAACGTGCCGCACGCGATCCCGATACGTTTATAAGGCACGTGCTCGGCAACAAACACCCAGGCACCCGGCACTTCACCACCGATAGCTGCACCCTGGAGTACACGCATCAGAAGCAGCAATACTGGGGCGGCAATACCGAGGGTTTCGTAGGTTGGCAACATACCAATCGCCAGAGTCGGCAATGCCATCAGCAAAATGCTCAAGGTGAACATCTTTTTACGGCCAACCAAATCACCAAAGTGCGCCATGATGATTCCACCAAGCGGGCGCGCCAGATAACCCGCAGCAAAAATACCGAAGGTTTGTAGCTGGCGTAGCCATTCAGGAATATCTGCCGGGAAAAACAGTGCGCCTACGACAGTGGCAAAGAATACAAAAATGATGAAGTCGTAGAATTCGAGGGCGCCACCGAGGGCGGCAAGGGTCAGAGTTTTGTAATCCTGACGATTCAGAGGTCTTGTGCTTTGTGTTGAATGTAGTTGTTGTGACATAAGAACCTGCGCATGAAATTGAGTGTGGTTTTTAGTTTCCATTTTGCTGTAAAGCAAAACTTACTATAACGATCCTCGCCTCACATACCATAGCCACTACATCTTATGTCACAAACAACCTATTTTTAGAGTTTTACTTCACGAATTGCACTTTTAGGACGAAAAGATGCTACTACAGCGGCATCTGTTTCAATATAAGGCCCATCAAGAAGCTGTATACAATACGGTACACTTGCAAAAATCCCCGGCACGACAACCTTACCATCAGCATCTTTAACGCCTTCGAGCGTCTCTTGAATCGATTTTGGCTGCCCTGGCAAATTCAGGATTAACGCCTGCTTACGGATAACGCCAACCTGCCGCGAAAGAATCGCCGTTGGTACAAACTGCAGGCTTATCTGGCGCATCTGCTCGCCGAAGCCTGGCATCACACGGTCAGCAATGGCAAGCGTTGCATCAGGTGTGACATCACGTCGTGCCGGCCCAGTCCCCCCGGTGGTTAACACCAAATGACAGGCCATTTCATCCACCAGTTCACACAGCGCTTGTTCAATAAGCGGCTGTTCATCAGGGATTAAGCGAGTTTCAATTTGAAAAGGGGTCGTTACGGTTTTTTCCAGCCATTCAACGAGGGCCGGAATGCCTTTATCTTGATAGACACCGCTTGAAGCGCGGTCAGAGATGGAAACTAAGCCAATGCGTAAGGTATTCATATCATTCCCGGGAAATCAGCAAACTTAACGGAATGATACACGGCGAAGGGAGTAGCAGACAGAGGTGAAACACTAAAAAGCGTGACCGGAATGCTCCGGCCACATCAATGATTACAGCAGATCGCCGATCATTTTTTCCAGTTTTTCCTGGTCGATTGCAAACTTACGAATGCCATCAGCCAGTTTATCAACTGCCATTGGATCCTGGTTGTGGCTCCACAGGAACTCGGATTCAGTCATACGCTCTGGACGTGCTTTAACGTCACCGGTGTAAGCCAGTTTACGCTCAACCGCACCTTCGCTTTCAGCCAGCTCTTTGAGCAGAGCAGGAGCGATGGTCAGACGGTCACAACCCGCCAGCTCGATAATCTCGCCCAGGTTACGGAAGCTTGCGCCCATAACAACGGTTTCGTAACCGTGTTCTTTGTAGTACTGGTAGATTTCAGAAACAGAAACCACACCTGGGTCTTCCTGTGGTGCGTACTCTTTCTTATCAGTATTCGTTTTGTACCAATCGAGAATACGGCCTACGAACGGAGAAATCAGGAACACGCCTGCTTCTGCACAAGCACGTGCCTGGGCGAAGGAGAACAGCAGAGTCAGGTTACAGTTAATACCTTCTTTTTCCAGCTGCTCAGCAGCACGGATGCCCTGCCAGGTCGATGCCAGTTTGATCAGGATACGGTCATTGCTGATACCCGCATCGTTATACATTTTGATCAGACGTTTTGCTTTGGTGATGCTGGCGTCGGTGTCATAAGACAGACGAGCATCAACTTCAGTAGAAATGCGACCTGGGATCAGTTTCAGGATTTCCAGACCAATATTCACCGCCAGCTTGTCAGTTGCATCCACGACTTGTTGTGCATGAGAGCTGCTCTGCTCACGCGCCCAAACCACCGCATCATCAATCAGTTTGCGATATTCAGGAATTTGCGCTGCATTGAGGATCAAAGATGGGTTGGTGGTAGCATCTTGCGGTTGATACAGCTTCATTGCCGCAATATCCCCAGTGTCAGCAACTACTGTGGTTAGCTGACGCAGGGAGGTCAATTTATCCGTCATATAGTGTTTCTCGTTAGATGTAACTTGTTAGGGGGATGTAACCAGTCTGTCTTGATGATATCACGACGTAATTCAGGCGCAACCGCAGCGATACATCGATAGGAATTGAACGCGAAACTGATATATTCCGTGTATTATTTGCCTGCAATCTAATGGAACATGCGCGAAAACTGCGCATGAGTCGTGCACACAACGCATGCAAACGAGGGATGGTAATGGCAGATTTTTTCCTGTTTATCAATGAAATACTGTGGGGTTCTATCCTCATTTATTTATTAGTCGGAGCAGGTATTTGGTTCACGTGGCGATGTGGTTTTGTCCAATTCCGCTATCTGACTCAGCTGCGCAGCATCATTCTGACGGATAAAAACGAAGACTCTTCCGGACTTTCCTCATTTCAAGCTCTCTGTACCAGCCTTGCCGCACGTGTCGGCAGCGGCAACCTTTCAGGTGTCGCCATTGCGCTAACACTCGGTGGCCCTGGCGCTATTTTCTGGATGTGGGTGGTCGCTATGCTCGGAATGGCAACCTCTTTCGCCGAATGCACCCTCGCCCAACTGTACAAAACACGCGATAGCGAAGGCAATTACCGTGGTGGCCCCGCCTGGTATATGGAACGCGGGCTAGGAATGCGCTGGATGGGGGTAATGTTTTCCGTCTTCCTGATGATAGCCTTCGGATTGATTTTCAACGCAGTACAAGCCAACTCCATCGCCAGCGCAGTCAACCATGCTTTCGGGATCCCGAAAACCTGGATTGGTATCGCTCTCGTTATCTTAACAGCGGGCGTCATTTGGGGCGGAATGCGTGGCACTGCGCGTGTCTCCCAATGGTTGGTGCCGTTTATGGCGTTTATCTGGGTGTTAATGAGCCTGGTGGTCGTGGCAATGAACATCGAACGCTTGCCTGAAGTTGTTTCCCTGATATTCAGAAGCGCGTTTGGTTGGCAAGAAGCGGCATCCGGTGCCATCGGATTTACCATCAGTCAGGCTATTACCACGGGTTTTCAGCGAGGGATGTTTTCCAACGAAGCAGGAATGGGTTCTTCTCCAAATGCCGCAGCAGCTGCCGCAACCTGGCCTCCACATCCCGCCTCACAAGGGATAGTACAAATGTTTGGTGTGCTGCTCGATACCATGATCATCTGTACTGCCACCGCAGGAATTATCCTTTTCTCAGGGATTCTGGATACATCTAATCCAGAGATGAATGGTATTACGCTGGTACAACAGGCACTGAGCAGTGTAGTCGGTTCATGGGGAACAGGGTTTATCGCACTAATTGTGATGCTGTTTGCCTTCACGTCTATTATCGCCAACTATGCCTACGCAGAAAATAACCTGCTGTTTTTGAAAAATAAAAGTCCATTTTCCATCGTGTTATTCCGTTGCATGGCGCTGGTGATGGTGATGTTTGGTACTCTTTCTCCTTTGCCGATAGTCTGGCAGATGGCAGATGTCGCCATGGCGTTTATGGCAATCACTAATCTCACGGCGATTTTGTTGCTATCACCTATCGCCCGCGACCTGAGTGCCGATTACCTGCGTCAGTTGCGCCTCGGTGTCACGCCAGTTTTCGATCCTAATCGTTTCCCAGAAATTAAAAGCCAACTGGATCCTGGTATTTGGGATAATCCCAAACCCCCTGAAACCAAGCGCTAATCGCAACCATTGGCGGATACTTTCAGTAAATTTGCTACCATGTAGCCAAAATATGTCGAGTTACATCGCGGCGGCAAGGAACACAGATGCTCATTCTAATTTCACCTGCAAAAACTTTGGATTATCAAAGCGATCTTCCTACCGATCGTTTTACCCAGCCAGAACTGCTGGATCATTCGCAGCAGTTGATTGCGGTGGCGCGCAAACTTAGCGCAGCGCAAATTTCGTCTCTAATGCACATTAGCGACAAACTGGCGTCACTGAACGAAACCCGTTTTCACGAATGGCACCCCGATTTCACGCCACAAAATGCGCGTCAGGCTATTCTGGCATTCAAAGGTGATGTGTATACGGGATTACAAGCTGAAGAGTTTAGCGATGCAGATTTCGATTTCGCGCAGCAACATTTGCGGATGCTCTCTGGTTTGTATGGCGTGTTGCGCCCGCTGGATTTGATGCAGCCATATCGTCTGGAAATGGGCATTAAGCTTGAGAACCCAAAGGGTAAAGATCTGTATCACTTCTGGGGCGACACTATCACCGAAAAACTGAACCAGGCATTAGCGGCGCAGGGCGATAATATCGTGATTAATCTGGCGTCGGATGAGTATTACAAATCGGTAAAACCGAAAAAACTCAGTGCTGAAATCATCAAGCCAGTCTTCCTTGATGAGAAGAATGGTAAATTCAAAGTGATAAGTTTCTATGCCAAGAAAGCGCGTGGTTTTATGAGTCGCTACATCATTGAAAATCGACTCACCCAACCTGAACAACTGACCCGTTTCAATACTGACGGATACTTCTTCGATGAAGCCGCGTCGGGTAAAAATGAGTTAGTATTTAAGCGTCACGAACAGTAAAACAAAACGCCAGCGCAATGCTGGCGTTTTATTTAGTGATTTTTGTGTTGGCCGTAGTGATTACCGTTGTCATGTTTATCTTTTTTATAATGGCCATTTTTCTTACCGTGTTTATCATGCGGATGCCATCTATTATCACGCCACTCATAGTTGTCCTCCCACCAGCCACGGTCGCGCCAGTGTTCACCATCCCAGTAATTACCGCCCCGGTCCTGCTCGCCAATTTGCAGTTTGACTGACGGGATAAGCGTAATTTCAGAAGCTTGCGCTGCCAGCGGAGTCACCACCAGAATCGATAAAGCCAATATTATTGATTTCAACATAAGTCACCCCTTACTACATTCACACCAGCTATGGTGTCGTTAAGGAAAGCATAAGCCGAACAACGCGGAGTTGTTATGCTGTGCAATCCTAATCTCAAAGTTCCCGCACTTTATGGGAATATCTACTCTTTCTCTCCTTGTTTTCTGCACATTTCCTCCATGATTCAAACGTAAAAAAGCCACTCCACGAGTTAATACCGTTAGTTTAAGAACGAGATATCCGGGGCGACCACCGGGTTTGGCGTCCCTCCGGGAACCCAATCCCGGAGTTTCCCCTCATTCATGGACTTAAGTGAACGGTGTTAACTCCGCGAGTGGCTTTTTAGAGCACGAAATCTATTACGCTTTGCTCATCATAAATGCGCGTAGCGCGGCAAAATCAGCGGACAGATTATGAGAAAGCAGCGGTAAATCAGCGCGTTCAGCCAGTTCTGCTGGCAGCGGGAGCGTTTCACCGAGGATCTCTTCCACGCTTTCTTTGAACTTCGCCGGATGCGCAGTACCCAGGAACAGGCCGTATTCACCAGGCTTAAGCTGATCACGCAACGCGCGATAAGCAATCGCTGCGTGCGGTTCAGAAACGTATCCCACCGCTTTCAGCTCTTTCATGGTGGTTTTAGTGGTTTCATCAGTCACCATCGCATAACCCAGGTCGGTCAAGCGCCAAATCTTACGACGGAACAGCTCTTCGACGCGCGGCCAGTTATTTGGCTGGCTGACATCCATGGCGTTAGATAGCGTCGCGACCGTGGTTTTCGGTGCCCATTCGCCATCGGCTAAGAAGCGTGGAACGGTGTCGTTCGCGTTGGTCGCCGCAATAAAGCGTTTGATTGGCAAGCCGAGGGATTTCGCCAACAGGCCGGCAGTTAAATCACCAAAGTTGCCGCTTGGTACAGAAACCACCAGTTGATTGCGCGCGTCTTGAGGCAGCTGTGCAACCGCTTCAAAGTAATAGCAAATTTGCGCCAGCAAACGGCTGATATTAATGGAGTTCGCCGAGTTTAAACCCAGTGCAACTTTCAGTTCTTCATCGTCAAACGCTTGTTTGACCAGCGCCTGACACGCATCGAAATCGCCGTCAATAGCGACAGTTTCAATGTTACCACCCAGCGTACAGAACAGTTTTTCCTGCAGTGGGCTGATTTTACCGCGCGGATACAGGATAACGACACGCACGTTCTTCAGGCCGTAGAAAGCATGAGCCACAGCTGCACCAGTATCACCGGAAGTTGCAGTCAGGATGGTGACCGGCTTATCGCCACTGATTTGTGTCAGCATTTGCGCCATAAAGCGCCCGCCAAAATCTTTGAATGCGAGTGTTGGGCCGTGGAACAGCTCAAGGCAGCCAATATCAGGTTCTACGCTTTTCACCGGAGCCGGGAAAGCAAAGGCCGCACGGACACGTTCTTCGAGAATTTCTTGCGGGATTTCATCACCGATGAAAGCAGACAGGATTTTGCTGCTGCGGGAGACAAAATCCATCTTCAACATTTCGTCGATTTCGGTCAGTTCAAATTCTGGCAAATCGTGCGGGAAAAATAGCCCCTGCTGTTTACCCAGCCCCTGCACAATTGCCTGGGAAAAATTGACCTGCTCGTTATGATCTTTAAGGTTATACAGTTTCATGCGTTATCCCAGAACTCGTGCGCCCGCCGTATCCAGACGGCAAATATGTACAAAACCTTCCTGGTTCTGCAAATAATGTTGGCTGAGCCAGTCAGCCACGCGTTGTGCGGTATCAGTGTTATCGCATAACGCAAAAAGAGTTGGGCCGGAGCCCGAAATACCACTCGCCACAGCACCAATATCAGCAGCAGCCTGGCGTGCCTCGTTAAAGCGCGGCAGCAGTTTTGCGCGGTACGGTTCGGCAATAACATCACGCATCAGCTTTGCCGCAAGCTGCGGCTGGCGGGTATGGCATGCGTGAATAAAGCCTGCCAAATGGCGACCATGGCTGATGCAATCCTGGCGGCGATACTGCGCAGGAAGAATGGCGCGTGCTTCAGCAGTCGAGACTTTAATCCCCGGATACGCCAACACCCAAAGCCATTCGTCAAAGCCCGGGACAGACTGACTGATGATGCCATTTTCTTCAATCATCAACTGCATGCCACCCAGGAAGCATGGCGCAACGTTATCATAATGAACGCTGCCCGAAATGCGCCCTTCCAGCTCGCCCATCAAGCTGAGCAAACGGGTGTCGCTGAGGGGTTTACCGCAGTATTCGTTCATCGCCATTAAACCTGCGACGACAGAACACGCGCTCGACCCCAGGCCTGAGCCAATCGGCATACTTTTTTCTAGCGTCATTGCCACCGGAATATTTTTGCCAATCTCCTGGCAGAAACGTTCCCAGCATTGATACACAATGTTTTCACGCGGTTCATCAGGCAATTTGCTGGCAAAGCGCCCAATGTTATTCAAACTAAAGGTGTCTGCTGCTTCAACAGTCACATAATCCCCGAGCAGCGAGCCATCAATAGGCGAAACTGCCGCGCCCAGCACATCAAACCCGACACTCATATTGGCACTGGAAGCCGGGGCGTATACTTTAACCATCTTAAACTCCTAACTTCCATGACAAAGTGCGCAATAAGTCGGCAAAAACGCCGGCAGCGGTCACATCGTTTCCAGCTCCGTAACCGCGAAGTACCAGCGGTAATGGCTGATAGTAGTGGCTGTAGAATGCCAGGGCATTTTCGCCGTTTTTAACTTTATACAGCGGGTCGTTACCATCTACAGCATCAATTTTAACTTTACAGCTCCCATCCGCTTCAATCACGCCGACATATCGCAGCACTTTTCCTTCATCGCGGGCTTTTGCGACTCGGGCAGAAAACTCATCGTCCAGTTGCGGTATACGTGCCATGAATGATTCAACATCACCACTGGAATCAAATGATTGTGGTAATACTGGCTCAATGACAATGTCAGAAAGTTCAAAATTGCTACCCGTTTCGCGGGCAAGGATCAGTAGCTTACGCGCCACATCCATACCAGAAAGGTCATCACGCGGATCGGGTTCGGTATAACCCATGTCGCGAGCCATTTTTGTGGCTTCTGACAGGCTCATGCCTTCATCAAGTTTGCCGAAGATGAACGACAGAGAGCCGGAAAGAATACCAGAGAAACGTTGTAATTCGTCACCCGCATTCAGTAAGTTCTGCAGGTTTTCGATAACCGGTAAACCTGCGCCAACATTGGTGTCGTAGAGGAATTTACGGCGCGATTTTTCCGCCGCGTTACGCATCTGATGGTAGTAATTCATGCTAGAAGTGTTCGCCTTCTTGTTCGGCGTCACGACGTGGAAACCTTCACCCAGGAAATCAGCATATTGATCCGCAACGGCCTGGCTTGAAGTACAGTCGACAATCACAGGGTTCAGCAGATGATACTCTTTCACCAAGCGAATCAGACGCCCAAGATTGAATGGCTCTTTGGCCGCCGCAAGCTCTTCTTCCCAGTTATCTAAATTCAGACCGTGAATGTTAGTCAGCAGCGCTTTAGAGTTCGCGACACCACAAACACGCAGATCGATGTGCTTTTTCTTCAGCCATGCCTGCTGGCGTTTGACTTGCTCCAGCAACGCAGCCCCCACACCGCCAACCCCTATCAGGAACACTTCGATGACCTGGTCGGTATTGAATAACATCTGATGAGTGACGCGCACACCAGTCACCGCATCGTCATTGCTGACCACGACAGAGATAGAGCGTTCGGAAGAGCCCTGCGCAATTGCCACAATATTGATGTTTGCGCGAGCCAGGGCCGCAAAGAACTTGGCAGAGATGCCACGTAAGGTACGCATGCCATCACCCACCACGGAGATGATTGCGAGGTGTTCCATGGTCGCCAGCGGCTCCAGAAAACCCTCTTTAAGTTCTAGATAAAACTCATCTTCCATCGCACGGCGAGCACGAGCACAATCCGCCTGAGGGACACAGAAACTGATGCTGTATTCAGACGATGACTGGGTAATCAGCACCACTGAAATCCCCGCACGAGACATCGCCGCGAACACCCGCGCAGCCATGCCAACCATACCTTTCATGCCTGGGCCTGAAACGTTAAACATCGCCATATTATTCAGGTTGGTGATGCCTTTAACGGGCAGACCGTCTTCGTCACTTTCCCCGCCAATTAAGGTGCCTGGTGCTTGAGGATTTCCGGTATTTTTAATCAGGCAAGGGATTTGGAACTGAGCGATTGGGGTGATAGTGCGTGGGTGAAGGACTTTAGCGCCGAAGTAAGAAAGCTCCATGGCTTCCTGATACGACATCGATTTGAGCAGCCTGGCATCAGGAACCTGGCGTGGGTCGCAGGTATAAACACCGTCGACGTCAGTCCAAATCTCACAACAATCTGCACGTAAACAGGCGGCCAGCACTGCGGCTGAATAATCCGAACCATTACGGCCTAACACCACCAATTCGCCTTTTTCGTTTCCGGCAGTGAAGCCTGCCATCAGAATCATATGATCAGCGGGAATGCGGCTGGCAGAGATTCGGCGTGTGGACTCAGTAATATCGACAGTGGACTCAAGGTAATGCCCAACGGCGAGAAGTTTCTCTACCGGATTGATAACCGTCACGTTGTGCCCGCGAGCTTTGAGCAATTCAGCCATGATGGCGATAGAGAGCTTTTCCCCACGGCAAATGATCGCAGCGTTGATGCTGTCCGGGCATTGGCCCAGCAAGCTGATGCCATGCAGAACATGCTTGAGCTGAGCAAACTCCTGGTCAACAAAGGCTTTAAGTTGTTCGAGTGGAAAACCAGGTTGCGCATCAGCAAGGCCCTTCAGGAGCTCGCTAAAAATACGTTCTGCGTCGCTGATATTCGGTACTGCATCCTGGCCACCGATGGTTTTTTCAATCATGGCAACGAGGTGATTGGTAATTTTCGCCGGAGCAGACAGCACTGTTGCGACCTGTCCCTGTTTGGCATTGCTTTCCAGGATATCGGCAACACGCAGAAAACGCTCCGCATTTGCCACTGAAGTACCGCCGAATTTCAACACTCGCATTTATTATTACCCTTGAGTTTTTAAGCCTATCCCAGTAGGCGTTATTGATGCTGACAGTTTGAACACAGACAGCGCGCAACAACCGCAGCGTACACGTAGTACGTAAGTATTGTGAGCACTGTTCAGGTTCAAACTGACAAATAAAATAGCCCTAATGGGATAGCGCTTTTAGTCCAAAAAAAAGCCCGCACTGGTTAGGTGCGGGCTTTTTTCGTTGTTCCTGTATGCGTCAGCCCGCACCGTTACCTGTGGTAATGGTGGTTGTAATAATTGTGGTCATTGGGCTGATGCGAATCATGGATGTTGTGTGCTCGTAATATGATTTACCTATATTGACTAAAGTATCCGGCAGGTTAAGTCAAATTATTTTTAATTTCGCTGCTAGAGTAAGACCATGACTGAACGCTGAGAAACCCTCAAAAAACGCGTTTATTACGCTAAAAAGATAAGGGTATTACACCCACATTTCACTAGCATTAAATCAATTATCAGCATTTTCATCTGGCAACTTTTTTTCGATATCATGGAGCAAACGGTGCAACATTGCCGTGTCACGTTGAGCGAGTAGTCCAAGACGTTGCTGTAACCAGTCGACCATTTTTTGGTCGTTACTGGCTTCTACACGCTCCAGTAACGTACTCATTCGGGAACGCAAAGCACTCAGTTGCTGAACGTCCACCGCATCTTGATCTGGCGTATTTTGTTGCATCAGAGCTGACAGCTGATAGCAGTAAACCATGACTGCCTGGCCAAGATTGAGCGACGGATAATCTGCCACCATAGGCACACCCGTTAACACATCGGCCAATTCGAGCTCTTCGTTGGTCAATCCAGAATCTTCACGCCCAAACACCAGGGCGGTTGTTCCTACCCAGTTACGCTTTTCTTCGAGTAACGGAACCAGTTGCTGCGGTGTGGCGTAGTAATGGAATTTTGCGCGGCTACGTGCCGTGGTCGCAATAGTAAAATTAACGTCATGTATAGCTTCCGCCAGCGTGTTGAAATGCTGCGCATTATCCAGCACATCCCCTGAACCATGCGCGACCCAACGGGCCTCTGGTTGACGATCGGCTTCACTGTCAACAATACGCAATTCAGTAAATCCCATTGTCTTCATTGCACGGGCTGCTGCACCTACATTTTCAGACCTGGCTGGGGCGACCAAAACAATTATAAAACGCATTAAAAGTCTCTTAAAAAAATATCCAAATTTAGATTTTCACAAAATTCAAATGATAATACGCGACAAAAATTTACATCCGGATAACATTCATCTATATAGTATAAGTGATGTAAATCATCAACGAACCAAATACATCAGCGTGGTTAGACCAGCATGCCAGAACGTATATACTGAATCTATCATATTGTTTTACTGATAAATAAAGCACACAGTCTCTATCAACTATCAGATTTGTGATGTTTCATAATCAATTCACGTAACTATGTTGATTATTAGAGAATTGTGACGCAAGCTCGCAAAACGCTACAATGACTTCATCAAACTGTTAACGTGCTACAATTGAATTTGATATATGTCAACGAAGCGTAGTTTTATCAGATGTCTAAAGCGGTCCTGCCTGTTATGTTGCTGTTAAAATGGTTAGGATAACAACCGTTTTTGACACCGTCGGGTCCTGAGGGAAAGTACCCACGACCAAGCTAATGATGTTGTTGACGTTGATGGAAAGTGCATCAAGAACGCAATTACGTACTTTAGTCATGTTACGCCAAACATGTTAATTTATGGCATGTATTAGGCAGGTCAGGGACTTTTGTACTTCCTGTTTTGATTTAGTTGGCAATTTTAGGTAGCAAACATGCAGACCCCGCACATTCTTATCGTCGAAGACGAATTAGTAACACGCAACACGTTAAAGAGCATTTTTGAAGCTGAAGGTTATGATGTATCTGAGGCGACAGATGGCGCTGAAATGCATCAGATTCTTTCCGATAATGACATCAACCTGGTCATTATGGATATAAACTTGCCTGGGAAAAATGGCCTGCTGCTGGCACGTGAATTACGTGAGCAAGCCAATGTCGCTTTGATGTTCCTGACCGGTCGCGACAACGAAGTGGATAAAATTCTTGGCCTTGAAATCGGCGCAGATGATTACATCACTAAGCCATTCAATCCACGTGAATTAACCATCCGTGCGCGTAACCTGTTGTCTCGTACTATGAACCTGGGAGCAATCAGCGAAGAACGTCGTTCTGTTGAAAGCTACAAGTTCAATGGCTGGGAACTGGATATCAACAGCCGTTCATTGGTCAGCCCAAATGGCGAACAGTATAAGTTGCCGCGTAGCGAATTCCGCGCCATGCTGCACTTCTGTGAAAACCCTGGGAAAATCCAGTCTCGTGCTGAATTGTTGAAAAAGATGACTGGCCGTGAGCTTAAGCCACACGACCGTACCGTTGACGTCACAATTCGTCGTATTCGTAAGCACTTCGAATCGACCCCAGATACACCTGAAATCATCGCCACGATCCACGGCGAAGGTTATCGCTTTTGTGGCGATTTACAGGAATAAACCTGTATCAAACATGATTTGAAAGGGCGGATTTTAATCCGCCCTTTTCTTTTGCCCCTGTTACTTCCACGGCATAATTGGCACAGCGCTTATCGCGTTTTTAGGCGAACCGTCGACCACTTTGTCTGAGTAAGCCAGATAAGCCAGCGTGTTGCGTTTCGCATCGTAGAAACGTACCACTTGCAGCTTCTTGAAAACCAGTGATGTCCGCTTCTGGAAAACAACGTCACCCTCTGTTTTACCTGCTTTTATCTTTTCGTTTAACTCAACTGGCCCCACTTGCTGGCAAGAAATCGCCGCATCTGAAGTATCTTCTGCAAGACCCAGCCCACCTTTAATGCCACCCGTTTTTGCACGGCTAACATAGCAAGTCACGTTTTTTACGTCCGGATCATCAAACGCTTCAACAATAATTTTATGATCCGGGCCAATCATCTTAAAAACGGTGTCCACAGAACCGATCTGTTCAGCTCTGGCACTCAGCGAAACAAGCAGTAATGAACCGAGCGCAGCTAAAACTTTATATTTCATATTGTTACCATTAGTTAAGATTGTCTTTAGGGACTATGAACACTTTGTGCTAAAAAGTCGTTTAATATCACGTTATTAATAAAACTGTCAGAATGAGTTACTGATTTTGGCACGTCTTGTTAAAAAAAACTCTGAATGTCAAAACAACAAAAAGTGCTATCATCGCCGACATTAACGGCACTCATAGTGTCAGGATGAGGATATTATATGGATCAGGCAGGGATCATTCGCGATCTATTAACCTGGCTAGAAGGGCATTTGGATCAGCCTCTGTCACTGGATAATGTGGCGGCTAAAGCAGGTTATTCCAAGTGGCATCTACAACGGATGTTTAAAGAAGTTACCGGTCACGCAATTGGTGCATACATCCGTGCTCGCCGGCTCTCAAAATCAGCAGTGGCGCTGCGTCTGACTGCACGACCTATACTCGATATCGCTTTGCAGTATCGTTTTGACTCGCAGCAAACCTTTACGCGTGCCTTCAAAAAGCAATTTTCTCAAACCCCTGCGCTGTATCGCCGTTCCCCAGACTGGAACTCGTTCGGTATGCGTCCGCCAATGCGTTTAGATGTGTTTACGCTGCCGCAAGCGCAATTTGTCACGCTGCCAGAAACCGAACTGGTGGGTGTCACACAAAGTTACAGCTGTACGCTTGAGCAAATCTCTGATTTCCGTAATGAAATGCGTATCCAGTTCTGGACACAGTTCCTCGGGAATGCACCGACTCTGCCGCGCGTGTTGTACGGCTTGCATGAGCCACGCCCAAGCATTGAGAAAGATGACGAGCAGGAAGTCTTTTATACCACGGCACTGGCGCCAGAAATGGCGAGTGGATTCTTACCAGACTCTCATCCGGTGAAGTTGGAAGGCGGTGATTACGTGCAGTTCGACTACGAAGGGCCAGGCACGGGTTTGCAAGACTTCATCCTGACCATTTACGGTACCTGCATGCCATCACTGAATCTGACGCGTCGCAAAGGCAAGGATATTGAACGCTTCTTCCCGCAAGAAGAAGCGCGTGTTCAAGACCGACCAATGCAAATTCGTTGCGAATATCTGATTCCAGTGCGTCGTTAATTAACGCTGAAGCTCATCCAACGCAGGGGCATCCAAATGTGAGATATCCCCTGCCGTTTCAACGACCCAGCCAGAAGCTAACCACGGACTGTGCTGGTGATCCACACGGGAAATCGAACAGTTTCTTAAACGTAAGCGTCGTTCAGCCCAGGCCGGTAATCCCAGAATCGTACTCACCAGGCAGCCTAGTGCCATCCCATGACTAACCAGTAATGGGCGGCTTCCTGATGGCAAATTCAGGCAAGCATTCAGAGCCGCGTGCATGCGCTCGCTCATTTCGAGCATACTTTCCCCTTCGGGAATACGTCCATCAGCCGTACCATTCACCAGTTGACGGCGCCAGCCTTCTTCCTCGTCGCTTAGTGTGTCCAGATTGCGGCGTTCTAACACGCCCATATCCAGCTCACGTAAACGCGCATCCAGCGTAACATCGACGCCACATGCAAGAGCGATTATCTCAGCGGTGTGACGAGTACGCCCTAAATCACTGGAAATCACGTGCGTAATTCCTAGTGTTTTAGCTCGCTCGGCCACCTGCTCGGCCTGACGTTCCCCTTTTTCAGTCAGCGCACTGTCTGACTGGCCCTGAATGCGGCGTTCTGCATTCCACTGCGTTTCGCCGTGGCGAACAAGGTATACCTGTAGCATGCGTTTTTTCCGTTATACTGCGGCAACAATTTCTTGAGAGTTTCACTGATTATGTACCATGTCGTCTGCGCAACAACCAATCCCGCTAAAATTCAGGCAATTCTCCAGGCATTCGACGACATCTTTGGTGAAGGATGCTGCCATATTGAACCTATCTCCGTCGATAGTGGAGTACCAGAACAGCCCTTCGGAAACCATGAAACGCGAACTGGCGCACGATGCCGGGTGATGAACTGTCGTCAGGTTCGTCCTGAAGCCGATTTTTGGGTTGCGGTTGAAGCGGGAATTGATGACGACAGCACTTTCAGTTGGGTGGTGATTGAAAACCAGAGTCAACGCGGAGAATCCCGATCGGCCACTCTCCCGCTCCCCGCCAGTATTCTTGAAGAAGTCAGAGCGGGTGAAGCTTTAGGGCCAGTGATGTCGACATACACCGGTATTGATGAAATTGGCCGTAAAGAAGGTGCGATTGGCGTATTTACCGCCGGAAAACTCACTCGCAGTAGCGTTTACCACCAGGCAGTTATTTTGGCGCTGAGTCCATTCCATAACGACATTTATCGTTAGTTTTTACCACTTAACAACTCTTGCTCCAGCCAGGCACGTAATGCCGTTGGAGCAGATTTCAGGCTATTCGACCCCCGCGTTATCGTCGCAATTCCGGCACCCAATTCATTTTTCAGTTCACGTTGGCTCATCTCACCACGTAATAATTCTTCAATGATTCGGACCCGAGTGCCGAGGGCGGCGCGTTCGTCTGGTGTCAGTAATAACATTAACAGCGGCATATGCAGTTGCTTATCGAACGATTGCTGTAGCAACTCCACAAAGCGGAGCCACTCTTGATTGCTTTGCTCGGCGTGCTCTGCCGAGTATTGAGAGTGCTGAGTCATGTTGCCACCATACTATTCAACTAGTACAGCAGCATAACATATACCCGTCATCCTTCAAGTAGCAAGGGTGTTGGCTGCTACTGGTAGCTAACGGGTAGTAACACTTCAAAATCAATAACGGCGTTGCCACTCAGCATCCGTCAACAGCGGTGCTGATTTCCCCATGAAGTATTGATAGTACGCATCATAAGCCAGCACGTTTTTCACATATCCACGCGTTTCCGAGAAAGGAATACTCTCGACAAACGCAACCGCGTCAATGCGCCCAGCGCTATTACCAAGCCAAGTTCTGACTCGCCCCGGCCCCGCATTGTACGCAGCGGAAGAGAAAATACGGTTGTTATCAAACTGCTGAGACACCGACTCTAAATAAGTGGTGCCGATGTTGATATTCATATCAGGATCAAGAAGTTGGCTTGGGTTTGAGTAATCCGAGATACCGAACTTCTGCACGGTATGCGCCGCAGTTGCTGGCATCACCTGCATTAAACCACTGGCCCCCACTGGCGATCGGACTTTCGGGTTCCAGGCGCTTTCCTGACGCGCAATCGCCATAGCATAGCTTTGCGAGATATCTTTACCGCGCACATAACGGGAGAAAATATCTTTGTAAGCGAGCGGGAAGCGCTCTTCCAGGTGATCCCAAAGCTTTCCGGCGATCGTTGCTTGCACACTAAGATCCCACCAGTGTTGCTCAAACGCGTAACGCGCTAATCCTTCCTGCTCTGATTTAGTGCGGCTAGTGATCAAATTCGCCCATTCGCTACGTGCAGTGTTATCCAGGCTCCAGTACATCAACTCACGTACCCGCGCCATTTCTGGCCCCTGAACCAAAGCCGGATTCACAGCAACGGCTTTGTCGACGCGCAACGGATACTCTTCCCCTAAACGCTGAGCTGCCACCATTGGATAGAAGCCGCGTTGCTGCATAAGCGAGCGGAGGATCTCTTTGGCTTCAGCATCACGACCACGCTCCAGCAACAAATCAGCCTGCCAGTAGCGCCACTCATCTTTTTCTTTTGCCTCCATTGGCAAACGCGCCAGCCAGGTATTCAAGCCAGTACGGTCACCACTTCCCAGTGCCATACGTACGCGCCGTTCCACTAAGCTTGTCGACTCCGAGCGCATAATTGCGTCGTCGCGCCAGATAGCCTGTTCCGTCGTGACATCATTCCCCATTAAACGCCAGGCAACGGTGTCTCTAAGTTCTTGAGCCTGAGCGTCGTTGAGTTGCTGCGCCTCAATGAGTGATGGGATCATCATGCGCGCATTTTCTACATCATCCCGCGCGACACGCGTAAATGCCACTGCCGCCGCCTGGCGTGTAAAGTCAGTTGATCCCACAGTACGGGCAAACGTCAGCACGGTATTCGGATCGTTTTGTAGGCTTATCAATGCGTTGGAAATAGTTTGATATTGCACTGGCATTTGGCTCGCGAGATTGGTAACCAGTGAAGCATTACCTTCTTTCATCCCCAGACGAATGCGTTCCAGATGAGCCAACGGATCTTGCGTTCCCGACGCACGCCATGCCGAGAACAGACGATCGCAGCTTGATGGCAGATTTTTTCCCGTTAACCACAATTCCTTAGCCCCTACCCATGCTGCATCAACTTGTCCGGTATCCCATTTCGCATAGTAATAGTTGCACTTGGATTCGGTGGTACCAGGCGGTTCCGGGCTAAACGCCAGCAGACCACGCCAGTCTTCACGACGCGCCAGTTCATTCACAAACCGTGATTTCAGCGCTCGAGCAGGAGGCAGCGTTGGGTTGGCTTCAATAAAACGACTCACCACAAGCGTAGGCTCATTCTTTAAGTCGTTAGTTATCTGGCGATATTCGAGATAGGGATACAGTGGATAATCTTGCAACGTGGGCATCATCTGTTGCACCACATCCATTTGCTTGTTATCCCACGCTTGTTTGATTTGTGCATATCGGCTGCGTTGCTCATCGAGCGAATCCGCGCGAACGGCATGAGTTAGTGCCGCAAGGCCTACAACTGCTACCAGCAATTGTCCCACGACTTGTTTGGCTATCCCCACAAGTTCTCCTCACATATTCACTGGCAGCATCACGCCGCCATTAATAACTTCATGCTAACTCTCGAACCGTGGTTTCGCCACGTGAGAGGGCGTTATTCTACCTATATCTACCCTAAATAATTCACGTTGCAGCCAGGCGGCAAGGGAGCTTATCCCCAGAAGCTTACTTGAGTAAGTGACTGGGGTAAGTGAGTGCAGCCAACAATCCTGCAGCTTGAAGTATGACGGGTATAGACATTAAGGCTGTTTCGGGTAACACATCCCACTTCCCCTGCTGGGATTACCTGCTGAAAAGGGCTACACTTCGCCACTAATACGCACCATCTTAAATCACGAAAAAGAGGCGAAGTCGCACTGTGGCTCAATTCGTTTATACCATGCATCGTGTCGGCAAAGTTGTTCCGCCGAAACGTCATATTCTGAAAAATATCTCGCTCAGCTTCTTCCCTGGCGCCAAGATTGGTGTACTGGGTCTGAACGGTTCCGGTAAATCCACGCTGCTGCGCATTATGGCCGGCATTGATACCGACATTGAAGGTGAAGCCCGTCCACAACCAGGTCTGAGAATTGGCTATCTGCCTCAGGAACCACAGCTCAACCTCGAGCACACGGTTCGTGAGTCTGTTGAAGAAGCCGTATCCGAAGTGGTAAACGCGCTGAAAGGTCTGGATGAGGTGTACGCGAAGTATGCTGAACCGGATGCTGACTTCGATAAGCTCGCCGCGCAACAAGGCAAGTTTGAAGAAATCATTCAGGCGCATGACGGCCATAACCTTAACGTTCAGCTCGAACGCGCCGCTGACGCATTGCGTCTGCCAGATTGGGACGCAAAAATTGAAAACCTGTCTGGTGGTGAGCGCCGCCGTGTAGCGCTTTGCCGTCTGCTGCTCGAAAAACCAGACATGCTGCTGCTCGACGAACCAACCAACCACCTGGATGCTGAATCCGTGGCCTGGCTTGAGCGCTTCCTGCACGATTTCGAAGGCACCGTTGTGGCGATTACCCACGACCGTTACTTCCTCGATAACGTTGCAGGCTGGATTCTGGAACTTGACCGCGGTGAAGGTATTCCGTGGGAAGGTAACTACTCCTCCTGGCTTGAGCAGAAAGACGAACGTCTGGCTCAGGAAGCCTCATCGGAAGCGGCTCGCCGTAAATCCATTGAGAAGGAACTTGAGTGGGTACGTCAAGGCGCTAAAGGCCGTCAGTCTAAAGGCAAGGCGCGTCTGGCTCGCTTTGAAGAACTGAACAGCACCGAGTACCAGAAACGTAACGAAACCAACGAACTGTTTATTCCACCAGGCGCACGTCTGGGCGATAAAGTCGTTGAGGTTACCAACCTGCGTAAATCTTACGGCGACCGCCTGCTGATTGAAGACCTGACATTCGCTGTACCGAAAGGCGCGATTGTGGGGATTATCGGCCCGAACGGTGCGGGTAAATCTACCCTGTTCCGTATGATGTCAGGCCAGGAACAACCAGACAGCGGCACCATTGAACTAGGTGAAACCGTGAAACTGGCTTCTGTCGATCAGTTCCGTGACGCGATGGATAACAGCAAAACCGTGTGGGAAGAAGTTTCCGGCGGCCAGGACATCATGCGTATCGGTAACACCGAAATGCCAAGCCGCGCTTACGTGGGTCGCTTTAACTTCAAAGGCGTTGACCAGGGTAAACGTGTTGGTGAGCTGTCCGGTGGTGAGCGTGGACGTCTGCACCTTGCGAAGCTGCTGCAAGTTGGCGGCAACGTACTGCTGCTCGATGAACCAACCAACGACCTGGATATCGAAACCCTGCGCGCGTTAGAAAACGCCCTGCTGGAATTCCCAGGCTGTGCAATGGTTATCTCGCACGACCGTTGGTTCCTTGACCGTATCGCCACGCACATTCTGGATTACCAGGATGTAGGTAAAGTGGAGTTCTTTGAAGGTAACTTTACTGAGTACGAAGAGTACAAGAAACGCACCCTGGGTGCGGATGCGCTGGAACCTAAGCGTATTAAGTACAAGCGTGTAACGAAGTAATAGATGGGGCGCTCAATGCGCCCCATTTTTTTGGCGAGTTCGCTTATCCACGTTCGCCAATCATGTTCTTCACCAAATCAACACAGCGCAAGAAACGAGAATCGTAGTCAGACTCTTCCACATGCACATAGCTGATGTTGTTTTCATCAAGCATCGACACCAACAGATTCTGGAAAGATTTCCGGTCGGTATCACTCCCGAGGCTGCGTAAACCATCAGCCACCCACGGTGTGTTGTTTTCCAGCAGAATCACCAGATCAAAACGGTACTCATCAATCAGCGCCTGCACAAACGGGTGTTCACGCCCTTCGTACTTTTTGCAAAACGCCTGAGTAGTGACAAAATCGGTATCGATAAACGCGACTTTATTGGCATATTTAACTGCAAAATCAACGTATTGAGCATGACCAATAGCAATCTTGTCGTAGTCGGAATATTGCAGTGCCATCTCATCACCACCAAGGTGCGAGAAGACGTAATCACGGCCATATTCCCAGGCACTGGTGGTATTAAAAATGTTGGCGAGCTTATTCACCATCCACGACTTACCGCTCGATTCCCCACCCAGAATAGCGACGGTTCTGACAAAGAACGGTTTTACTTCGGTTGGGATATATTCCCAGTAACGGAACGGGTTTTCGCGTATCTGCCCACCACTGATATTCATGAACGTCCGTTTCGGGTCAATCAGCACCGTTTCAATACCGAGTTGTTCGATAAACCGCGGCGCATCACTTTCTTCGGAGGTGTAGATACAATCGGGATTGATACCTTTGCTTTCCATGAAAGCTTTGATACCGCGGCTCCAGACATCCCAACCATGCGGGTAAGGCTCCATCCCTTCTTCATTAAACGAATGAATGCGGATATTTTTCTGATACTTGAAGGTCTGTAGCAACCAGCGCAGACGGTCACCGGTGGTTGGTTGCTGCGACATCGCGCTGTCTTCAAACAACAAACGGTCACGGGTTTCGTCATAGCCCATGATGATATGGAGTTCATCAACCTGGCTTGCTGCTCGCTGAATCAAATAGATATGACCGGTATGCAGCGGGTAAAACTTCCCGAACACGATGCCGATTGTTTTCTCACGCCGTGGAAACTCCAGCCCCAGAAAACGGTGTAATGCTTCCAGTTTCTGCGCACTTGGACTTTTGATTTTGGCATTCAGTAACTGGCTAAGATAACCTTTAGTCATGCCGCAGGATTCTGCAACTTGCTGCAGAGTCACACTCTGCTGACGAATAGCGGTCTTCAGGTATTCAAAAGACGACATGTTGCCTGCCTCCTGCAAAATTGGGCGAATATTTCCGTCATCGTGTCACTCGAATACTCACGGGTATATACCCAAAATAATTCGAGTTGCATTGAGGCGGCAAGTGAACAAATCCCGATGAGCTTACTGTAGTCAGTGATTCGGGTGGGTGAACGCCGCCAACAAAGAGGCAACTCGAAGTATGACGGCTATCAATTATAAGTCGTCAAATACCGACAGTGCATCAGCAAGTTTTTTCACACCAAATACCTGCATCCCTTCCGGTAGTTTTTTCGGTACATTCGCCTGTGGCACGATGGCACGTTTAAAGCCGTGTTTTGCCGCTTCAGAAATACGTTCCTGGCCACTGGGTACCGGGCGAATTTCCCCCGCCAGCCCGACTTCACCAAACACCACTAAATCCTGTGGCAAAGCGCGGTTGCGTAAACTGGAAACCAACGCCAGTAGTAAGGCCAGGTCAGCACTGGTTTCGGTGACTTTCACACCACCCACCACATTGACAAACACATCCTGGTCGGCCATTTGCAGGCCACCGTGACGATGCAAAACAGCCAGCAAAATGGCCAGGCGGTTTTGTTCAAGACCCACGGCAACACGGCGCGGATTGGACATCATGGATTGATCCACCAGCGCCTGAATCTCTACCAATAATGGGCGCGTACCTTCCCACACCACCATCACCGAACTACCGGGAGTCACTTCATCACCGCGGCTCAGGAAGATAGCGGAAGGATTACTGACTTCACGCAGACCTTGCTCCGTCATGGCAAACACGCCCAACTCATTCACCGCACCAAAGCGGTTTTTATGGCTGCGCAGGGTACGGAAACGGGAATCGGCGTCACCATCAAGCATGACCGAACAGTCGATACAGTGTTCGAGTACTTTTGGCCCAGCAAGCGAACCATCTTTGGTCACGTGGCCAACCATAATAATCGCCACACCACGTGTTTTGGCAAAGCGAGTCAGGTAAGCGGCAGACTCACGCACCTGTGCCACGCTGCCTGGGGACGACTGCACATCCGCCATATGCATGACCTGGATGGAGTCGATAACCATCAGTTTTGGTGCTTCTTCTTCGGCAATCATGCAGATTTGTTCGATGCCGGTTTCCGAAAGCATATTCAAGTTATTGGTCGGCAGCCCCAGGCGGTGAGCACGCATTGCCACTTGTTGCAGCGATTCTTCACCTGTGACGTATAACGTTTTCATCTGCTCGCTAAGTTTGCACAAGGTTTGCAGCAGTAGCGTAGATTTACCGGCACCAGGGTTACCACCAATCAAAATGGCACTACCCGGCACCACACCGCCACCTAAAACGCGGTCAAACTCTTTAAAACCGGTAGAAAAACGCGGCAGCTCTTCGAGACTAATTTCAGAAAGTTTCTGCACTTTACTGACGCCCGCGCTGCCGGCATAACCTGACAAACGCTCATTACGCGCAACCGTCGGAGAGGCCGCAATACGCACCTCAGTGATAGTGTTCCATGCGTGACAGGCACTGCATTGCCCCTGCCAGCGAGGATAGTCTGCACCGCACTCATTGCAGACAAATGCACGTTTTGGAGCTTTTGCCATTAGCGTTCTTCCTGGATAAGGCTACCGGATAGAATGCAAAATACCCCCATCAAATCAGCATGACGGATGGTGACTTCCGTTTTTTCATTCACTTTTGGTTTAGCGTGGAATGCAATGCCCAAGCCAGCCGATTGAATCATCGGTAAATCATTCGCTCCATCGCCAATCGCGACGGTTTGCGCGACAGGAATTTCATACTTATCTGCCAGACGCTTGAGTGTTTCGGCTTTGAACTGCGCATCAACAATTTGACCGATGACTTCACCCGTCAGCTTGCCGTCGCGGATTTCCAGCTCATTTGCCACGACCGCATCCAGATGCAGTTTGTCGCGCAAGAATTCGGCGAAGAAGGTGAAACCACCGGAAGCAATGGCGACTTTCCAGCCCAGTGATTCGAGTTTCAGCACCAGTGACGTCAAACCTGGCATTAACGGCAGTTCATCACGAACCTGTCGCAGAATAGAAGCATCCGCACCTTTGAGCGTTCCTACGCGCTGTTTCAAGCTCGCAGCAAAGTCCAGCTCGCCACGCATCGCACGTTCGGTGACTTCTGCGACCATTTCGCCAGTGCCCGCCAGTTTCGCGATTTCATCGATACATTCGATTTGGATGGCGGTGGAATCCATGTCCATGACCAGCAGGCCTGGTGTGCGTAGATGCGGGATTTTGCCTAGCGGCGCGACATCCAACCCGGCGTCATGTGCAAGTTTGGTCGCGCGTGGGGTTAATGAACCGGCCAGGCGAATGACTTGATAGTCTTCTACACACCACGCGGTGACGATAACCATTGCCGCACCCAGCTTACGTTGGTAGCGATTCAGGCACTCTTTATCCAGATTCCGACCATACAGAAGCCAGCCACTGCGGCCAGCACGGTAATCGAGCGGCATAACTTCATCGCCACTTAACGATAGCGGCAAACCAGGCCAGAGAGATACGTCGGTCGGCAAGTCGCACCAGGTCAGACTATTTGGCATCACAGCTCCTGAAAATATTAATATACCCCTCACCAACACCCCTGAAATTCGAATGCTGAAGGGTAATCTGAACAAAACAACGCATGAGGCTACCTTGTCTGCACAGCTTCTGGCAACATTAAACTGTGCCGTAAAACCGGCAATCTTTCTAAGGTGTATTATGGCTCGGGCAAAACTGAAATTTAAGCAGCATCGTGCAGTGATAGTGCTTATCTGCCTCGCACTTTTAGTCGCGTTGATGCAGGGGGCAGCGTGGTTTAGCCAGAGGCATCAGCAAGCCCGAAATATGCAACTTGAAGAACTGGCTAGAACGCTGGTCCGGCAGGTGGGCTATAACCTTATTCCCGTGATGAAATCTAAAAATCCTGATGAGAAAAAGATTTCTACGGTGTTGAATTTATTGACTCAGAACAGCCGCATACTGGATGCAGGTGTTTACGACAATGACGGTAGCCTAATCATACGCGTGGGTGAAGGGATCGACGTGCGCGATAGGCTTGCGCTGGATGGTAAAAAAGCAGGCAGTTATTTTACTCGGCAAATTGTTCAGCCAATGGAAGATAAAGATGGGCCAGTGGGTTATCTGCGTATCACGCTCGATACACACACGCTGCCAACCGAGGCCCATCAAGTGGATAACACCACCAATATTCTGCGCCTGATGATGTTATTGGCACTGGCAATTGGCATTGTGCTGACGCGCACGCTGTTACAGGGCAAACGCACGCGCTGGCAACAATCCCCTTACCTTCTGACGGCGAATACCGAAGTTAAAGAAGACGAGGATGAGCAGATCCCCAATAAACCCTAAGTCAGAAAGGACTTCTACTATGTCTACGCTACGTCTGCTTATTTCGGACTCCTACGATCCGTGGTTCAACCTGGCGGTGGAGGAGTGTATTTTCCGCCAGATGCCAGCGACTCAACGTGTGCTGTTTTTATGGCGCAACGCGGATACGGTGGTCATTGGTCGGGCGCAAAACCCATGGAAAGAGTGTAATACCCGACGCATGGAAGAAGATAACGTGCGGCTGGCAAGACGCAGTAGCGGTGGAGGCGCGGTATTCCACGATTTGGGCAATACCTGTTTCACGTTTATGGCGGGAAAACCGGAATATGACAAAAGCGTGTCGACCGCAATTGTGGTGAATGCGCTTAATGCTCTTGGCATCACAGCCACCGCTTCCGGGCGCAACGATCTGGAAGTTGATACTGCTGAAGGGGTGCGAAAAGTCTCGGGCTCAGCTTATAAAGAAACCCTGGATCGCGGTTTCCATCATGGCACTTTATTGCTGAACGCCGATTTAAGCCGCCTGGCAAACTACCTAAATCCAGATAAGAAAAAGCTTCAAGCCAAGGGTATTACCTCTGTGCGTGGGCGAGTGGCAAATCTTAGCGAACTCCAGCCAGGGTTGACCCACGAGCAAATTTGCGATGCCGTACGCGAGGCTTTCTTTGCTTATTACGGCGAGCGCGTGGAGGCAGAACACATATCCCCTGATGCCCTGCCCGACTTACCCGGGTTTACTGAAACTTTTGCCCGTCAAAGCAGTTGGGAATGGAACTTTGGCCAGGCTCCGGCATTCAGCCATTTGCTGGAGAATCGTTTTACCTGGGGGGGTATTGAACTGCACTTCGACGTTGAAAAAGGGCATATCACTCGCACGCAAATATTCACAGACAGCCTAAATCCCGCACCTCTTGAAGCGCTGGCGGCACGTTTGCAGGGCTGTTTGTATCGTAGCGAAATGTTGCAACAGCAATGTGAAACGCTCATTGCCGATTTCCCGGAGCAAGAAATGGAATTGCGAGAATTGAGCGCGTGGATTGCGCAGACGGTGCGCTAGGCTAGCCGTTTAACGCTTCAAAAATCTATCAGAGCGCTCATATGAATAGATTCGTGAATAGATACTTGAATAGATATATAGCGCTATATCTTTGAAAGGTAAACCTGAAAAAATAATGTTGGATGAAAAGTGAATAGATACTTTGAAAAATAAAGGGTGCCTTAGCACCCTTTAAATCTTACTCTTTGTCGCCCAGTAACACAGATTCAAGAGCGATTTTGATCATGTCATTAAAGGTCGTCTGGCGTTCTTCAGCCGTGGTCTGCTCGTGGGTACGGATATGGTCAGACACGGTGCAGATAGTCAGCGCTTTCGCACCAAATTCTGCTGCCACGCCGTAGATGCCCGCCGCTTCCATTTCCACACCCAGGATGCCGTATTTTTCCATCACATCGAACATGGTCGGGTCTGGGGAGTAGAACAGATCTGCAGAGAAGATGTTGCCCACGCGCGCATCAACACCCAGCGCTTTAGCCGCATCAACCGCGTTACGCACCATGTCGAAGTCAGCGATGGCTGCGAAGTCATGGTCTTTGAAACGCAGACGGTTCACTTTGGAATCGGTGCAAGCCCCCATACCGATAACCACGTCACGCAATTTCACATCCATACGTACTGCACCGCAAGAACCCACACGGATGATTTTCTTCACGCCGAAATCAGTGATCAGCTCTTTAGTGTAAATGGAGCAGGATGGGATACCCATACCGTGGCCCATTACAGAGATTTTGCGGCCTTTGTAAGTCCCGGTGAAGCCCAACATGCCACGCACGTTGTTCACTTCACGAACGTCTTCGAGGAAAGTTTCTGCAATATGTTTTGCGCGTAGCGGGTCGCCAGGCATCAAAACGACGTCTGCGAAATCACCCATCTCTGCATTAATGTGTGGCGTTGCCATCTTAAGATCCTTTTCTTTTTAAACAATGTCTCAGGCTATCTTACTTGCCAGCTTGCGTCCGGGCAGTGCTCGCCATCCTCACGTACTACGTTACGCTCCGGTGGCTCCGCGCTGTCCGAACACAATCTGGCTGCGACGATAACACCTGAAATTTAAGTGGTCAGAGCATGTTCTTGCCGTAATCCATATCCGAAACACCAAAGTGTTTCGCCACGGTCTGGCCGATATCCGCGAAGGTTTCACGATGGCCCAGAGAGCCAGCTTTCACTTTCGGGCCGTAGACCAATACCGGAATGTGTTCGCGAGTATGGTCAGTACCTTGCCAGGTTGGGTCACAACCGTGGTCAGCGGTGAGGATCAGAATATCGTCCTCTTTCAGCAATTCCATCAGTTCTGGCAGACGACGGTCGAACAGTTCTAGTGCTGCGGCATAACCTGCTACGTCACGACGGTGGCCATAAGAGGAGTCGAAATC
>NZ_DATERI010000112.1:0-20222 GCF_035271705.1 Buttiauxella sp. | reverse complement strand
TTACGACCAGTCATTCGTGGCGGCCCGTACTGAAGGTTTCGACGAGTATCGCAAAATTGTGGCGGGCTACACGCCGGAATCCGTTGAGGAAATCACCGGCCTGAAAGCGGCTGATATTCGCCACGCCGCGCGTATGTATGCCAACGCAAAAACGGCCACCATTCTGTGGGGCATGGGTGTGACCCAGTTCTACCAGGGCGTGGAAACCGTTCGCTCGCTGACCAGCCTGGCGTTGATGACCGGTAACCTCGGTAAACCGAACGTGGGTGTGAATCCGGTTCGTGGGCAGAACAACGTTCAGGGTGCCTGTGATATGGGCGCACTGCCGGACACCTATCCGGGCTACCAGTACGTGAAAGATGAGAAGAGCCGCGAGAAGTTCGCCACCGCCTGGGGCGTGCCATCGCTGCCGGCTCACACTGGCTATCGCATCAGCGAATTGCCGCACCGCGTGGCCCATGGCGAAGTGCGTGCGGCGTACATCATGGGTGAAGATCCGCTGCAAACCGATGCGGAGCTTTCGGCAGTGCGTCAGGCGTTTGCCGATATGGAACTGGTGATTGTACAGGACATCTTCATGACCAAAACTGCGGCGGCGGCGGATGTGATTTTGCCGTCCACCTCGTGGGGCGAACATGAAGGCGTTTATACCGCGGCTGACCGGGGTTTCCAGCGCTTCTTTAAAGCGGTAGAACCGAAGTGGGACCTGAAAACGGACTGGCAGATTATCAGTGAAATTGCCACCCGGATGGGCTATCCGATGCACTACCACAACACCCAGCAAATCTGGGATGAGTTGCGCGGCCTGTGCCCGGATTTCTACGGTGCCACTTACGAGAAAATGGGTGAACTGGGTTATATCCAGTGGCCTTGCCGCGACGTCGCTGAAAGTGACCAGGGAACCTCGTTCCTGTATGACGGTAAGTTCGACCGCGAAAACGGTCTGGGCGAGTTCTTTACTTGCGACTGGGCACCGCCCATCGACAAAGTCACCGAAGAGTACCCGATGGTACTTTCCACGGTGCGTGAAGTGGGCCACTACTCCTGCCGTTCGATGACCGGTAACTGTGCGGCACTGGCCGCCCTGGCAGATGAACCAGGTTATGCGCAAATCCACATCGACGATGCCGCCCGTCTGGGTATCGAAGATGAAGCGCTGGTGTGGGTTAATTCACGCAAAGGCCGGGTCATCACGCGGGCAAATGTGAGCGAACGTCCTAATAAAGGTGCCGTTTACATGACCTACCAGTGGTGGATTGGTGCCTGTAATGAGCTGGTGACAGAAAACCTCAGCCCGATAACCAAAACGCCGGAGTACAAGTACTGCGCCGTACGCGTCGAGCCGATTGCCGATCAGCGCGCCGCCGAGCAGTATGTGATTGACGAGTACAGCAAGCTAAAAGCCAGTTTGCGCGAAAGCGCGGCGGGTTAAACCTTTGTAGGGCGGATTAGCGTAAGCGACATTCGCCCTACAAAACATGCCTTTTTTGCCACCCACATCTCATTGTTATAAAAACAAATAGCCTGTTTCTTCTTCCTTCCTTCTCATTGGATTTGTTGATTAAATTTCCAACAATTTAGTTAATGCGTGATCTGTCGCCCAAAAAGTAAACAAAGCTCCCAAAGCCCCTACTATTAACGTTTGCTTGACATATTATTAACATCCTACAAGGAGAAAAAAAGCCATGAGCCAAATACATAAACACGCCATTCCCGCCAACATAGCGGACAATTGCTTGATAAACCCGGAGCAATACCAATCCATGTACCAGCAGTCGGTACATGACCCTGACGCGTTTTGGGGCGAGCAAGGGAAGATCCTTGATTGGATCAAGCCCTATAAGAAGGTGAAAAATACCTCCTTCGCCCCAGGAAATATTTCGATCAAATGGTATGAAGACGGCACACTGAATCTGGCCGCCAACTGCCTGGACAGACACCTGAAAGACAGGGGTGATCAAACAGCGATCATTTGGGAAGGCGACGACGCAACCCAAAGCAAAACCATTACTTACCGCGAATTGCATCGTGAAGTGTGCCGCTTTGCCAATACTTTGGTCGAGCTGGGGATTAAGAAAGGCGATGTGGTCGCGATTTATATGCCGATGGTGCCGGAAGCCGCTGTTGCGATGCTGGCCTGTGCGCGTATTGGTGCCGTCCATTCGGTGATTTTCGGCGGCTTCTCTCCTGAAGCCGTTGCGGGTCGTATTATTGATTCCAGTTCTCGTCTGGTGATTACCGCCGATGAAGGCGTGCGCGCCGGGCGTTCTATTCCGCTGAAGAAAAACGTCGATGAAGCACTGAAAAACCCAGGCGTTAAAACTGTCGAACACGTCGTCGTGCTTAAACGTACCGGCGGGAATATCGAATGGCATCAGGGTCGTGACCTGTGGTGGAACGAGTTGGTCGAAAAAGCCAGCACACACCACCAGCCAGTGGAAATCAACGCCGAAGATCCGCTGTTTATCCTCTACACCTCAGGTTCAACCGGCAAGCCGAAAGGCGTGCTGCACTCCACAGGTGGCTATCTGGTGTATGCCGCAGCCACCTTTAAGTATGTGTTCGATTACCACCAGGGCGATGTGTACTGGTGTACCGCTGATGTGGGTTGGGTAACCGGCCACAGCTATCTGCTATACGGCCCGCTGGCGTGCGGCGCAATCACGTTGATGTTCGAAGGCGTACCAAACTGGCCAGCACCCAATCGCATGGCACAAGTTGTTGATAAGCATAAAGTGAATATTCTCTACACCGCGCCAACGGCGATTCGTGCGCTGATGGCCGAAGGCGATAGAGCGATTGAAAACACCGATCGTTCGTCGCTGCGCATTTTGGGTTCGGTAGGTGAGCCTATCAATCCGGAAGCGTGGGAATGGTACTGGAAGAAAATCGGTAACGAGAAATGCCCGGTGGTCGATACCTGGTGGCAGACAGAAACGGGCGGTTTCATGATTACTCCGCTGCCTGGTGCCACCGAGCTGAAAGCCGGTTCCGCGACTCGCCCATTCTTTGGTGTTCAGCCAGCTCTGGTGGATAACGAAGGCAACCCACAACAGGGGGCGACCGAAGGCAATCTGGTGATCACCGACTCGTGGCCGGGCCAGGCGCGCACGCTGTTTGGTGACCACGAACGTTTCGAGCAGACCTATTTCTCAACCTTTAAAAACATGTACTTCAGTGGCGACGGCGCGCGTCGTGACGAAGACGGTTATTACTGGATTACCGGGCGCGTGGACGACGTGCTGAACGTATCCGGACACCGTCTGGGCACCGCAGAAATCGAGTCAGCGTTGGTGTCGCATCCGAAAGTCGCTGAAGCGGCAGTGGTCGGCATTCCACACAACATTAAAGGCCAGGCGATTTACGCGTATGTCACGCTAAACCACGGCGAAGAGCCAACGCCTGAGCTGTATACCGAAGTGCGTAACTGGGTGCGTAAAGAGATTGGCCCACTTGCCACGCCGGATATTCTGCACTGGACAGATTCACTACCCAAAACCCGCTCCGGCAAAATTATGCGTCGCATTTTGCGCAAAATTGCCGCCGGCGACACCAGTAACTTTGGTGATACTTCAACGCTTGCCGATCCGGGTGTTGTTGAGAAGCTACTGGAAGAAAAACAAGCTATTACCATGCCTTAATCGCACGACCCCTTCTCCACAAGGAGAAGGGAAAAACAATAAAAACCTTAACCCTACCCCTCATCCCCAAAGAATTTTGCACCGCAGGCTACACACCTGCGGCGCAAAAGACGCAGGGGATGAACTCTGGAGACTGTGTGATGAGTGACCAAAACATTTGTCAGCGGATAGAAGACAGTACACATTTCAGGGAGTTAGTCGCTAAACGGCAACGGTTTGCCACCATTTTATCTCTCATCATGTTGGTGATTTACATCAGCTTTATATTGTTGATTGCCTTTGCTCCCGGCTGGTTGGGCACGCCTTTACACGAAGGCACAACCGTAACGCGGGGGATTCCTATTGGTGTTGGCGTGATTTTGATCTCTTTCTTCCTGACCGGCGTTTATGTCTGGCGGGCGAATGGTGAATTTGACCGTCTGAATAATGCAGTTCTGCGCGAGGTGAAGGTATCATGAAACGTCTTTTCGGTGTCCTCGCCGCCCCGCTCCTGAGCCTGCCTGCGTCCGCCTTTGCGGCGGATGCGATTACAGGGGCCGTACAGCGCCAGCCAACTAACTGGCAGGCGATCATTATGTTCGTGATTTTCGTCGCCTTTACTTTAGGTATTACCTATTGGGCGTCAAAACGCACACGTACCCGTAACGATTACTACACCGCAGGCGGCAATATTACTGGCTTCCAGAATGGCCTGGCGATTGCGGGTGACTATATGTCTGCCGCTTCGTTCCTCGGTATTTCGGCGCTGGTATTTACCTCCGGTTATGACGGTCTGATTTACTCGCTGGGCTTTTTGGTCGGCTGGCCAATTATCCTGTTCCTGATTGCTGAACGCCTGCGTAACTTGGGTAAATACACCTTTGCTGACGTGGCTTCGTATCGTCTGAAACAAGGGCCCATTCGTATTCTGTCGGCCTGCGGTTCACTGGTCGTGGTAGCACTTTACCTGATTGCCCAGATGGTGGGCGCGGGTAAACTTATCCAACTGCTATTTGGCTTGAACTACCATGTTGCGGTAGTACTGGTCGGCGTGTTGATGGTGATGTATGTGTTGTTCGGCGGCATGCTGGCAACCACCTGGGTACAAATCATCAAAGCGGTATTGCTGCTGTTCGGTGCAAGTTTCATGGCCTTTATGGTAATGAAACATGTGGGCTTCAGCTTTAACAACCTGTTCGCTGAAGCCATTGCGGTACACCCGAAAGGTGCGGCGATCATGAGCCCTGGCGGGCTGGTGAAAGACCCGATATCAGCGCTTTCGCTGGGATTAGGCTTGATGTTTGGTACCGCCGGTTTGCCACACATCCTGATGCGTTTCTTCACCGTAAGCGATGCCCGCGAAGCGCGTAAAAGCGTGCTTTTTGCCACCGGTTTTATGGGTTATTTCTACATCCTGACCTTTATCATCGGCTTTGGCGCCATCATGTTGGTGGGTGCAAACCCAGCCTTTAAAGATGCCGCTGGCTTGCTGATTGGTGGCAACAACATGGCGGCGATTCACCTGGCTAATGCCGTGGGTGGCAGCTTGTTCCTGGGCTTTATCTCGGCGGTTGCCTTCGCCACCATTCTTGCCGTGGTAGCAGGTTTAACATTGGCGGGTGCGTCTGCGGTTTCGCATGACCTTTACGCTAACGTATTCCGTAAAGGGGCGTCTGAACGTGATGAGCTGAGAGTATCGAAAATCACGGTTCTGGTGCTGGGCGTGGTGGCTATCCTGTTGGGGATTTTGTTCGAGAAACAAAACATCGCCTTCATGGTCGGCCTGGCGTTCTCGATTGCGGCGAGCTGTAACTTCCCAATTATTCTGCTCTCCATGTACTGGTCAAAACTGACCACACGTGGCGCGATGATTGGCGGCTGGCTCGGCTTGATTACCGCAGTGCTGTTGATGATCCTCGGCCCAACCGTTTGGGTACAGGTTCTCGGCCACGCTTCGGCTATCTTCCCGTATGAATACCCGGCGCTGTTCTCGATTCTGGTCGCGTTTGTCGGTATCTGGGTGTTCTCAGCCACCGATAACAGCCCTGAGGGTAATCTGGAGCGTGAGAAATTCCGTGCTCAGTTCATCCGTTCCCAAACCGGGATTGGTATTGAACAAGGCCGCGCACACTGATTAGCGTTATCTCTTCCCGGCTCGTGTGAGCCGGGAAATTTCTCTCCGACAGACTTCACACTTCCCCCCGCTCAATACACCGTTGATCACAGTTTTCCGCTCATCAAACGTGATTCTCATCACAGAGAACTTTGCCATTCTGCGAGCTTGATCGCGAGTTTTGTCATTGCCAGCTTCAGCACCGTTTTGCTTACCGATTCCCGCACGACACCTCAGTACCAGAGCTCTTATGATTATCTCAACAGGCTCGCTGCGAACTCATGTAACCGTTCGGCATTGAGCAGTAATGAAACGTAGTGCGGGCTGCCTGATGGCGGCGAATCAGCCCAACGTTCAAGCCTGTCGGCAAAGCGCAGTAAGGTTTCCCGATGCTGAGCGGCGGTTTTCGCTACCTGTGCAGCGTCGCCGTAATGTTCGCCCATTTGCATGTCGCTGACGGCGAAAGCGACGCGTGAGAATAACTGGCCGTACATTTCGGCGTTACACCAAGCGGCTTCCAGGCGTTCCAGCGTGTCGTTTTGGCAGGTGATACGCAGTTCGCGTAGCTGTTGTACTGCAGAGGTCGCAAGAAACTGGGCGCTCTCTTTTTCAAGCCCGATCAACTGGCGTTGATCGGCACCGAGTTTGGGGTCGTCAGTCGGAAACAGTGGCTGAAAAGCCTGTACCCAGTTGGCGCTGCGAATGTCGGTATGCAGCAGTTGCTGTGCTTGTGCATAGCTTTCCGGGATTTGGCTTTGGTAGTGCATGCGCCGCCCGAGCAGATTGGGTGTTTTGCATAACCAGTCGTAGCTTGAGGTGTACAAATCGCTAAAACGTTGGCGGTCTGATTTGCTACGAAAACCGAGTTTTTGCTGCTCAATCCAGTTGTCGATGACCGAAGCAGGTGCTGTGTTATTCGCCGCACTCAGGCCGAACAGATTGATGGCGTTAGCAGAATCCATCGTCAGACCGTCAGGCAGCCACTGCCACGAAACGCGTGAGGTGATGGTTTCGATGTTGTGGTCATTGAGGCTGGTCGCCCAACTCAAGCGCCCCTGGATTTCATCGCCCAAATAACAAGGCAGGACAGTCCAGCCGTAGCCGATGCCCCAGAGATCGTATTCAATCCATTTTTTACGCCCGCTGAGCGCAACAATATTCGGGTGGTTAGCAAAACCGGGATGGTAATCCAGCTCCGTGGCTTTTATCGAGGCACGAACATCATCCGGCAGACCCGATAACACGCGGGAAAGTTGCTGGCGCGGCCAACTGGTATCAATGAAATCGCGCAGGATGAGTTTTTTACCCTGTGCACGTAACAGGCTCCAGACGTGATGCAGGCTTTGCTGCCAGCCGTCGGTCTGAAATTGCGGAGTGGTCAGGCTTAATATCAAGCCGCCCAGATGCGGTAATAACGGTAATAACCGGGTCAATATCGATGAATAAAACTGTTGCCAGAAATCAGGCGTGCTGTGCTCATCAAAAGAAAACTCAGGAAATTTACGTCTGATGATGTCATCGGTTGGCGCGGCTTCGCCTTGCAGCCAAAAGCTGAGGTTATTTTCCTGCAAATAAGCACCGACTTTTTTTAAATATTGCAGGGCGTTTTTTTGCTGGTGAATAAGATTTTCAACGTCGAGGCGGTAACTCAGCGGTGACGGTGTCGCCAGCAGCGAAAGCAACTCCTGCTGATGAAGAATAATGCCGGTAAAACCGTGAGCTCTGGCGGCATTGACACAAGAAACAAACCACGGCCAGTGCCAAATAAACGGGCTGTTTAACTCCATTAATTGATGCGGAACCAGTTTCATACGCATTACCGGGAATATTGCCAGGCTGGAATTGTAGGGTGGATAGGCGAAGCCGTCATCCACCACTTATTTAATATGAGGGCATGATGAAAAAATATGCGTTGGTAGGAACCGGTGGCCGTGCGGGATTATATATCGAGGCTATCGGCGGAAAATGGAAAGACAATGCGCAACTGGTCGCTTTTTGCGATACCAATCAGACGCGCATGAATTACGCCAATAAGCTGCTGACCAACACAGGTGCGGCACCGGCGTCGACCTGGAAAGCCGCAGATTTCGAAACCATGATCCGCGAGATGCGCCCGGATATTGTCATTGTCACCACCATGGACCGCACGCATGACGATTACATCGTGCGCGCGCTGCATGCGGGTTGCGATGTGATTACCGAAAAACCGATGACCATTGATGAACAACGCGCCCTGCGCATTCTGGATGCCATCGAACAAACCGGCCGCGAAGTGCGCGTCGCGTTTAATTATCGTTATGCGCCACACCACAGCAAAATCCGTGAACTGCTGATGGATGAGACCATCGGTGAAGTGTTCTCGGTGCATTTCGAATGGTTACTTAACACCGAACATGGCGCGGATTACTTCCGTCGCTGGCACCGCGAAAAACGTAACAGTGGCGGCCTGCTGGTGCATAAATCTACCCATCACTTTGACCTGATGAACTTCTGGTTGGGCAGTTATCCGGAACGAGTGTATGCAGAAGGTGGCTTGCGTTTTTACGGCAAAGAGAATGCAGAAAAGCGCGGTGTCTCGCAGTTTTATCCACGGGCTAATGGTTTTGCGGCGGCTAAAGATGACCCGTTTGCGCTACACATGGAAGAAAATGCGCAACTCAAAGCGTTGTATCTGGATGCGGAACACGAAGATAACTACTTCCGCGACCAGAGCGTATTCAGCGAGGGTATTAACATCGAAGATACGCTGTCAGTGCTGGTGAAGTACCAAAACCAGGTGCAGATGACCTATTCACTGAATGCTTATTTGCCGTGGGAAGGGCTGAATGTGGTGTTCAACGGCAGCCGTGGGCGACTTGAGATGAAACTGGTGGAGATGTCTTACGTCAATGCCGGTGGCGAACGTGAAAATGAAGGTAGCCTGGAAAGTTGTGATATCACCGTGTTCCCGATGTTTGCTGCACCTTACAAAGCTGATTTCAGTATTGGTGCAGGCGGACACGGCGGTGGCGATAACGCCATGCTGGCCGACTTATTCGGCGAACCAGGCAATGATCCGCTGAAACGCGCCGCCGACCATCGTGCCGGAGCGATGTCGATTCTGACCGGGATTGCCGGGAACATTTCGATGCAGCAACAGCGCCCAGTTTGGTTTAAAGAGTTTGAACTGGTTTCACGGTTGAAACGCTAGTTTTTAACTTTTCTGGGGGATGAGGTTGGGATAAGGGCGGTGGTGAAATGATACCGCAACCCTCTCCCTAACTCTCTCCCCAACACTCTCCCTCAGGAAGGGAGCGTCACAACCCGCTTTTCTTCTCCTTCTAAACCTTTTGGGAATAGTAAGGATATTCGTAAGCCGAAATGTCCCTTTTTTGCACGCCGTTAAACACCACGTAGTCCAGTTCAACATGACATTTTTTGAAGCGGTTTAGTGCCGTAACCAACTCTTTCACCGTGTTAGTTTTATAGCGCAAAACAAGCAGTGACAGGCCAATATGTTGAGCCGCTATCGCCGCATCAGTGATTGATAATATCGGCGGCGTATCGACAATCACGTAATCATACTCACGTTGCGCCCATTGCATTAACTGCGCAAAATTCTCATGCATTAAAAGCTCAGAGGACAACGCGGATACCGCACCATGGGAGATAAAATCAAGACCTGGTTTAGTCGAAGACTGGACAGCATCTTTAAACTCGATTTTATTTTGTAAAATCTCACTCAGACCGCATTGTTCTTTAAGCCCAAGCATTTCATGCAGATAACCAAGCCGTAAATCAGCATCAATGAGTAAAATGCGTTTCCCGGTATCCGCCATCACAGCGGCCAGATTACCGCACATAAACGTTTTCCCAGCCCCCGGCGTCGCACCAGAAATCAGGAAGCTATTTTTATCCGCTTGCTTAAGGGCGATGAAAATACCTGTTCGCAAACTACGCAGTGCCTCAATAGTCAGATCCTCAGGATGTTCGCGAGCGAGCCAAAAATCTTTGCGTATAGGTTTGGTTTTGAATTTTCGGAATATTTGGCTTTGCGGCCATTGACTCCACGGGACTGAAGCCAAAACCTCCACACCATAATTTTCAATAGATTGAGTGTCTTCCAGAAGACGGCGGAATAGAGAAGCAACCAGGCAATATCCGCTGGAAAAAATGAACCCTAACATCGCGCCTAATACAGCACTCAATCCCCTTACTTTTCCGATAGGTTTTGGATCGCTAATGGCTTCATCAACTATCCTGATAGTCGCCACCGTGCTGGCCTTTGCGATGCCGAACTCATGTTGCTTTGCCAGCAACTGCATATAAATTGCCTGCCCAGCTTCTACATCTCGCTTAATGCTCAATATTTCCTGCTGTTTTTTTGGCATTGTCGAAATGGCCTGAGTTAGCGTGCTTTTCTCTTTATTCATCAGCGCTTCTTTTTCCAACAAGGCACGATAAATCGGGTGGCTTTTGGTATAGCGTTTCGAAAGTTCAGCCTTAGCCAGTTGTAATTCATTTTGCTGTGATTGAATGGCAACCGATGATTCCAGAACCGATTTCGCTTCCAGGGGGAGATCAATAGATCCATTTTCTTCTTTAAAAATATTGAGTTGTCTGTCGGCCCGATTAAGGCTTTCCAGCGCGACAGGGAGCAAGCTGTTGACGAAATCAAGGCTTTTGGATGCCTCCTCCGCCCGTTGCGTCATATTGTCTTCTCTGAAATTCTGGCTGATGTTGTTGAGGATTTGCACAATCTTTTGTTTATTGTTCCCCGTGAGAGAGACGTTGAGCAGATCGCTATCTTTTTTCAATTCCTCTGCGGTCAGGCGTTTGAGCAAATCCTGTATCACGGTAAATTTGGAATGGCGGATGAGAATAAACTCCGTTCCTGCCGGCGCAGAGATGTTTGCCACTTTGATGGTAAAGCCACTGTGATTCAGGGTTTGATTGACCTTTCCTGAGAAAACACCGTTTTCCCCAAGGTTAAGTTGGTAGCTGTTGGGGGAAAGCACTGTCAACTGCCAATCCATATCTTCACTTTCCGGCGGGACGCTGAACGTCGGGACAACAATAGTGGGCGTTTTTTTATTGGAAAATGCGGCCAGTAAATCGCCAATATAAGGGAGGCGTTTCTCACGTACGGTAAGCTGTAACCCCATTTCCTCAATGGTCATGCTGAGAACCCGTCGGGATTTGAGGATACCTATTTCTGTTGCCGAGGAAGACTCGTCATTGCCCAATGGGCTCATCAATTTACTGATAAGGTTATTTTTAGGGTTTTTATCTAATTGAATTAATATACTGGCGACATAAGTTGGCTGTTGCGTTGCCATGTATAAAAAAGTCAGAGTGGCGAAAAACACCGTAGTGATAATTATTTTATACTTATTAGAGTAAAGCATTAGCACAATCTGAATGAGATCAATCTCACCCACATTATCTCTTGCAGAAATAAGTTCTGTATCCATTTTCATAAGATTTATTCAGTCCATTTTAAAATAGCAATACTTTTTTCCATGCTGTTGTCGCATCCATCAACATCTGAAAAGTTATTCGAGAGAATTCATGACTTTTCCTGTAAGGGTCAGGAATATCCGCCCCCCCATTCCAGTGAGTTAATAGATGGCATTTGCCACTGAGTTGTGGGTATTGGTGATGAATCACTTCCGCATGCTTCGCTTCCATCACTAATATGAGATCATACTCAAGGCCTTTTTCAGGAGTGAATTTCTTCGAACGATGGTCAGTAAGAACCATCCCTTTTTCCTCAGCAAGGTCTATCATCACGCTATCCGCTAACATGTCTTCATAGGCATTTAGGCCTGCAGAATGGACAGTAATGCGAGGATATAATTGAGCCAATAGCCGTTCAGCAACCGGTGAACGGCAAAGATTTCCGGTGCAAATAACCAGAATTGAAGCAATCATTTATTTACCCCAGTTATGAATGAAGTTAGCAGACTCGGTAATTTCTTTGACTCCGCTAATGGTTGGGATTAACTGACTAATGATGCGATTCCAGCGCGCAATGGGAGCGCTAGTGACATAGACAATGTCGTAAGGTTCTAACTGAAAGCTGGTGCCCATCACAAGAGCACTGGCATCGGAAGCATCCAGTTGATAAATGTTGGCAATTTTTTGGTCAGTTTGATTATTGCTTTGGGCGCGAATGACGAAAATACCTGTCGCATCGGAAGTCATTTGATTAATGCCTTCTGCTCGACCAAGTGCTTCTGTCAGCGTCATGCCACTGCTGTCCATTTTAAGCATTGTTTGTTTATTGACTTCACCCATCACAAACACTTTCAGTTCGTCATTGCGTGGGACAAAAAGAATATCTCCGGCGAGTAATAACCTGTTTTGCGTCAGGTCCCCTGATTTCAATAATGCTTTTAGAGAGATCATTTCTTTATGACCCGCACGGCTTAATATCACGTGATTCCAGTCAGCAAACTCGGTTAAACCTCCCGCATTATTGAGTGCGTCGATAATTGTGAGAGGAACATTGGTAATCGCTTGTTGCCCAGACTTTGTGACTTCACCGGTAATATAGGCCTTCTGAGAACGAAAACCGGCGACGCTAACATCAACCTGCGGGGATTCAATCCACGGTGCGAGTTTTTCGGTTAACGTTTGACGCACATCTTCTAATGTTTTTCCATCGACATGAATTATCCCTGCATAGGGATAAAAAATCGTCCCATTCGCTTGTACCCAGTTTCCAGTATCACTGGCGCTACGATATTGCCCGGCTGGAGTCGTTAATTCTGGGTGATCCCAGACCGTCACCATCAGTATATCGCCCACACCAATTCGGTAATTGTATTGCTGAATGAGTTTCTCAAGCTCGGGATTGGCCTGGGTGGTGATTTTGGGAGCCATCAGCGAAGAGGTAAGCTTTGGCGATATAGGGTAAATATTCACCAATGAATTAATGTCTACCGTAGCACGGTGCTCTTTAGCCAAGTTTTTATTGGAAACATCTAGATGAGTACCAGGAATTATCGTGCAACCACTCACGAGGGAAAGCAGTGAAAAAATCACTGGTTTAATTAATATTAGTTTATTCATTATATCCGCGACAGAGGAAATTGGTGCCTAGCTGACCAATAGATAACAGCTTAAATAGTGACTAATAATCTTCGATATCCGTGAAATATTTAGCCAGCACGCCCATCAATAATCATTAAACCTTATTCTGTCAATGCAGCATTAATTAATAATATATCAAGCTATTATTAACATCCCCGGAACAGTAGCAACCAATGAACATTCCTGAGGAAGAAATCATTGTTTATTTCCCCCACCAGCGCGGTAGTCGCGGCAAGTGCCAGCAGTCTGAACAGGCGTAAATCCCCGTCATGCCACGACCATGAGAGCAGCATTCCAAAGAATTGTGAGATGGCGATTAGAGTTAGCCAACGGTATCGAAATAAATGAATTAAAATCATCATAGGTACAGTTAACGGGAATAGTTATGGACATCAGGACACTGCGTTATTTTGTTGAGGTGGTTCGCCAGCAAAGTTTTACCCGCGCGGCCCAAAAGATGTTCGTCACTCAGCCGACCATCAGTAAGATGCTGCGCAACCTCGAAGAGGAGCTCGGCTGCACGCTGCTGATTCGCGATGGGCGAAAACTATTACTGACGGATACGGGCGAGGTGGTTTATCAACACGGTTTGGCTATTTTGGCGGAGTTTCGCCAGCTGGAAGTCGAACTTGGCGACATTAATCATCTCAAAAAAGGCGTGCTGCGCCTCGGCATTCCCCCGATGGTCGGCATGCTCATGGCTGGGCCAATTAGCCTGTATCGTCAACGCTACCCAACTGTTGAACTGAAGATTTCCGAATTTGGCGGACTGACCATGCAACAGGCGGTGCTCAATGGAGAACTGGATGTCGCCATGACTGCCTTACCCGTTGATGACGAACATACCTTTTCCACGTTGCCTTTGATCCAGAACCCACTATGTGTTTTGGTACCGCGTTCAGGCCCGTGGACGACACGCGAAAGTATTGACCCTATTGAACTTGCTGCTCATCCATTGCTTATCTACAACGAAGATTTCTCCTTAAGCCGCCAGTTAATTCAGCTGTTTCATGAGCATGGATTTACGCCGCGTATTGCGGTGCGCAGTGGGCAGTGGGATTTCCTCGCCGCCATGGTGCAGGCCGGTGTTGGGATTGCGATTTTGCCAGAGATTATTTGTCAAAAGCTGGATAAAAACACGCTGATGTGGCTGCCGCTAAACAGTAATTTGGCGTGGCAACTGGCGATGATTTGGCGTGAAGGGGTTTATATTTCGCATAGCGCGCAGGCGTGGATTGCATGTTGTAAGGAGTTTTGGCCGGAGTTGCCGTAGAGGGAATTGCTCCCTCCACCACTGACTCACTTACTGCTGCTCAACCAACAACGCCTCGAGCAAATCCAAATCGTGCAGCAGCTTCATTAACGTTTCATTGCTGATTTTCTGCGTCGCACGTAAATGGTAAAGCTCGGCACGCTCGGAACGTAATGCGGCAAGACGGAAACGGCGTTCAAGGTTCTCTTCAAGCTCGCTGTTTTCCATATCATTTCGCCCGTCAGCCCGGCGACGCAAGTTCCCTATCACGCGTGAACTCACCTCTTTAAGCAACTGATCGTCGATGTTCTCGTTAACGTCAGATTGCAGGCGTTGTTCCATTTTCTCAATCGCGACAATCGCGACTTCAGCCGTTGCGGCACGGGCAATACGCTCCTCCTGCCGTGCCATCGATTTGTCAGGAATTTCGACATTACGTAGCAAAATCGGCAGCATAATCACCCCGGTAAATAGCGAGAAGAGAATCACGCCAGCTGCAATGAAGATAAGCTCATAACGCGCCGGGAAGGGTGTTCCGTCACCTAACAGCAGCGGAATGGATAACACGCCGGCAAGGGTGATAGCGCCGCGCACGCCAGCAAATGAGGCAATGCACAACTCGCGCATGGTGTAAGAACCGAACTCCAGCGGGCGCTTTTTCATAAAGCGCAGACTGATGCGTTTCATCGACCACAGCCACAAGAAACGCACACCAATCAGGGCGAAATAGATAAGCCCGACATCGACAAACAGCATCCATAATTCAACGTTTGGATCAGCGTTGGCCGCAGCAATAGACGTTTTCATGATGCCGGGTAATTGCAGGCCTAACAGCAAGAACACCATGCCGTTGAATACAAATTCGAGCATTGCCCAGACGCTGTTCGCACGCAGGCGCATCGCCAGCGGCGCACTGCGCAACACCCCAGAACGGGTGATTGTCATACCGGCGGCAACGACGGCAAGGATGCCAGAAACACCGATATGTTCGGCAATCAGGTAAGAGGCAAAAGGCAGCAGTAACAGCAGCAGGATTTGCGTAGCGGGTTCGTCACCGCTCCAGCGGCTCATCAGACGTAACGATTTGCCATACAGCCAGCTCACGGCAATCCCCGCCAGCAGGCCACCAATCGCCACTTTGAAGAACTCAAGCGTTGCCCCGCCGATGCTAAACACCATCGTCCCCACGGCAACCGCCACCGCCAGTTTTAACGAGACCAGGCCGGACGCGTCGTTCATTAACGCTTCGCCCTGCAAAATCCCCATAATTTTCTTCGGAATGCGCCCTTCCCCGACGATGCCTGAAAGCGCTACGGCATCTGTCGGCGAGAGCACAGCCGCCAGTGCAAACGCGGCAAGCAGTGGGATACCCGGCACCACAGCGTAAATCAGGAAGCCAATACCGATGACAGTGACCAGTACCAATACCAGCGCAAGGCCGATGATTTCACGCCCATGGTTAAGAAATTCGTGTGTCGGGGTTTTCCAACCATCGGCAAACAGCAATGGCGGGATAAATAGCACCAGAAACAGTTCTGGGTTGAAATCGACATGCAAACCAAAGTGCGGCCAGGCGAGCATTGCACCTATCGCTATCTGCATTAATGGAAGCGGGATCTGGAATGGCAACATACGTGTCGCGACGCCAGACAAAGAGACCACAAGGGTCATGATGAGAATAGTAAAGAAGATTTCCATGCTTTCCTTCGTCGCGGTGTTTTGTGAAACCCTTTTTGCAGGATGTTGTTCTTATAGTAAAACAACTTTATACACCGGAATGAAACAGGAAGTGACTTGAAGTGAGTCTGGAGGAGTTTTGTAAGGCGGGTAAGCTTGCGCTCCCCGCCGATATTACTGGTGGATGGCGCTATCGCTTATCCACCCTACAAATGCTGAAAACTGTTTACTCTAAATAATTCACGTTGCAGCCAACAACCCTGCGGCTTGAAGTATGACGAGTAAAATTAAATGGCCCAGCCGCCTGCGTAGAAGGCGACTAATGCGATGGCAATAGCCACGGTTCCGATGTTCAGCTTACGCCACTCACCCGACACGACACGGCCAATCACCAGCGATGCGAAACCAATCATGATGCCGGTAACGATGTTACAGGTCAGCACGATGAATACCGCAGTAATCAGGCCAGCCATTGCATCAACGAAATCAGTGAAGTCGATTTTTGCAACGTTGCCCAACATCAGCAGACCGACATACATCAGCGCCGGAGCGGTCGCGTAGGCAGGAACCAGATAAGAGAGCGGAGAAAGGAAAAGAATCAGCAGGAACAGCACGCCAACGGTGATTGCTGTCAGGCCGGTTTTACCACCCGCCGCAGTACCTGCCGCAGACTCGATATATACCGCAGCTGGAGCTGCACCCACCAGGCCTGAGAACACGGAGCTCAAGGAGTCGGTAGTCAGTGCTTTGCCGCCATCAATGATTTGACCGTCTTTATCCAGCAGATTTGCCTGGCCTGCAACAGCACGGATGGTGCCGGTTGCATCGAATACCGCCGTCATCACCAACGCCAGAACGCTTGGTAACACCACCGGATTCAGTGCGCCCATAATATCCAGGCTACCAATCAGTGAATGACCCGTTTCATCTTCCAGCGAAGGCATAGCGAAGAGGCCAGAGAAATGTACCGCTGGGTCGAAGATCAGGCCAAAAATAGAAATACCGATGATGGTCAGCAGAATGCCGCCAGGGACTTTCAGTTTTTCCAAACCGATGATCACCGCCAGGCCAATCAAAGACATAATGACTGGGAGGCTGGCGAAATGGCCGAGAGCGACTGGCAAACCATCCAGTGGGTTTTTGATAACCAGACCGACACCGTTTGCCGCAATCAGCAGCAGGAACAAGCCGATACCGATACCGGTGCCATGCGCAACACCCATCGGTAAGTTACGCAAAATCCAGCTACGAATACCGGTCGCGGAGATGAGGGTGAACAACACACCCATCAGGAAGACGGCACCCAGAGCAACAGGCACGGTGATGTGCTGACCCAATACCAGGCTGAATGCGGTAAAAGCAGTCAGTGAAATGGCGCAACCAATTGCCAACGGCAGGTTTGCCCAAAGGCCCATGACAAGAGAGCCGATACCCGCAACCAGACACGTTGCCACAAAGACCGCGGCAGGAGGGAAACCTGCTTTCCCGAGCATGCTCGGAACAACGATCACGGAGTACACCATCGCGAGGAAAGTGGTTAAACCCGCCACAACTTCCTGACGAACGGTACTGCCACGTGCAGATATTTTGAACCAGGCATCAAGACCGCCGGTTGCACGCGGAGAATGTTTAGACATAGTGAAAAATCCCCTGAGATTTTTATGATTACGTCGGTATACGTGGTTGGCAGACCGCTGCCAATTAAACGAATTATACGAATTGATCCCTGTGCTGCGTTTGTGACAAAAAGGGGCGTCACAAAAAAAGCAAACGTTTAACTCCGCGTATACAAACTGGGTGTAAAAATGAAGGCAAACGATTATCCGGCCTTATTACATGTATTTTCAACCGAACTTTGCCGCTTTTTGCGGAAAAAGGTATTAGCAGGCGAAATTATCGCCACCTCGTGCGCAAACGTTATCGTCGATGCGCAATTTAGCAACAATGATGCAAGATACCGTTAATCAATTTTCCTGACTCATAGGATTTTTCGATAGCGATAAACTCAATATCCTAAATAATTCGATTTGCATCGCGGCGGCTCAGAACAAGTCCCGATGCGCTGACATAAGTAAGCGATGACTCGGGCCTTGAACGTCGCCAACAAAGAGGCAAATTGAAGTATGACGGATATTATCCGGGGATCTCGAACGGCCCACCCTGTTCAATCGCTCGCTGCCAGGCCGGACGCATTTTTACTTTATTAAGCCAATTTTGCAGATTGGGTAGATCATTGATGCCGCCGCGAGACAGTAAAGCGACTACCGGGAAACTCATTTGAATATCCGCCGCACTGAATGTCTGGCCTGCAAACCACGGATTTTTTTGCAGTGAATCTTCGAGATAACGCGCATGGGTCATAATCTGTTTGTTCAGATAAGCCTTTTGCACACCCTGCCCCAACAAACTCCCCACCGGACGCAGCAACCACGGAACCGGTTCTTTCCCTAAGCTGCCAAATACCAGTTTCATCATTAACAATGGCATTAACGATCCTTCGGCGTAATGCAGCCAAAATCGATAATGCAGTTTTTCATCGTTGGAAATCGGTTTGAAGCGGCTTTCTGTATCGTAGGTTTCTTGCAGGTATTCAATGATAGCCCCTGACTCTGCAAGGATATTGCCGTTATCTTCCACCACCGGTGACTTCCCTAACGGGTGTACAGCCTTTAACGACTCCGGTGCCAGCATGGTGGATTCGCGCTGATAGCGAACAATCTGGTAGGGCACCTGCAGCTCTTCAAGCATCCATAAAATACGTTGCGAGCGTGAGTTGTTGAGATGATGAACAATAAGCATGATTTAACCTTCTGTTTAGCAGGATGCGTTAACTATAGGTAAATGTGTAAAAAGTGAAGCATAAGATATGGACAAAAAACACACAAAATACCTTGAAACCTGGCTAAGGGGATCTACACTTAAATTGTCAGTGCAATCCGGAACCTCCTGAGAATGTGTGATTGAGGGACGCTGATGTCGGGGGAAACCCTCCTTGCGAAAAGCGGGATAGATCGAAAGACAAAGACCGGGAAAAAACTAAAGCGCCGAAGTTTGGCGCTTTAGTTATGTGGGTTAGTACCGCGACCTCCACCGGCCATTTCTAGTCTTCCAGAAGACGCGCGCCCGTCCCCTGCTCACCCAGTTTGTCACCAGGGTTGCGCAATGGGCAATCGGCCCCGGACAAACAACCACAACCAATACAACCATCCAGTTCATCCCGCAGTGCCGTTAACGTATGAATGCGCCGTTCCAGTTCTTCACGCCATTGCGACGACATCTTTTTCCAGTCGTTTTTATTAATTTTATGCCCATCGGGCAGCACACCAAACTCTTCACCAATCGTTGCCAGGGGAATGCCAATACGCTGCGCAATTTTAATGATTGCCACGTTTCGCAGCACATCACGCGTGTAGCGCCGTTGGTTTCCGCTATTACGTACGCTTTTGATGAGCCCTTTACTTTCATAAAAGTGCAACGCTGAAACTGCCACACCACTGCGCCTGGCCACTTCGCCAGGGCTTAGCAAAGATTTAAATCGGGGGGATTTCTTTTCCATAATGCGCTTTACCTCAAGTTAACTTGAGGAATTATACTCGCTGCCAACAAAACCTGCTAACCGCAATCAGGCTTGAGGATGATGTATGGCACATCAGGATATTATTCAAACATTGACTGAATGGATTGACGATCATATTGATCAACCGCTGAACATTGACGTTGTGGCAAAAAAATCTGGTTATTCAAAGTGGTATCTGCAACGGATGTTCCGTACGGTGAAGCGCCAGACCTTAGGCGAATACATTCGACAGCGCCGTTTGTTGATGGCGGCTAAAGAGTTACGTAACACCCGGCGCCCGATTTTTGATATCGCAATGGATTACGGTTATGTCTCTCAGCAGACTTTTTCACGTGTTTTTCGCCGTGAATTTGACCGTACACCGACTGACTATCGTCATCACGCCTGACGCTATTTGCAAAAGATTTGCTGCCTAAGCACCTCGAAAAACGGAACAGAAAATGCGCTGCAAAAGTGGCGATTAAAAGAACAAACGTGATATAGTTCACAAATCCTGTGTAACAGGATTATTCTTACATTTTCTGTATCCACTCATTTTCCAGACGGTCCCCGAGCTGTTTTTTCGCGCCTGAGCGCGCGTAACCGTTATGCGTAATGAGCCAGGTAATCGAGGAACAGCTTCCATGACGGCAATCACTACCAGCGTTTTGCTACTGCGTTGGCCTTTAGTCAGTGCGGTTTTGATGTTTTTAGCCAGCACGATGAATATTCAGTTTCGCAAATCCGACTATACGTTTTTGGCGGTCATCAGCAGTGGTATTGGTATCACTGCTGCATTATGTTTTGCGACCGGTTTACTGGGCCTTACCTTGGCCGATTTCCCGGTGATTTGGGCATCGTTTAAAGACATCATGCTTGAAATGTTGAGTCACACCCCGCCCGAATGGCCGATGGTGATAACCTGAT
>NZ_DATERI010000111.1:0-24885 GCF_035271705.1 Buttiauxella sp. | reverse complement strand
TGATTATTTTAAGCGTGATAATTTTACAGCAATATCATTTTGGAGATAAGTCTCATGAAACTGGCAGTTTATAGTACAAAACAGTACGATAAAAAGTATCTAGAGCAGGTTAACACTGAATATGGCTTTGATCTTGAATTTTATGACTTCTTACTCACCGAAAAAACAGCCAAAACAGCACATGGTTGTGAAGGTGTCTGTATCTTCGTCAATGACGATGCTAGCCGTCCGGTGCTGGAAGAGCTCAAAAACCAGGGTGTGAAATTTATCGCGCTGCGATGTGCCGGGTTTAACAACGTTGATCTTGACGCGGCGAAAGAGCTCGGTTTGCCTGTAGTGCGCGTTCCAGCCTATTCCCCAGAAGCGGTCGCCGAACATGCGATTGGTCTGATGATGAGTTTGAACCGCCGTATTCACCGTGCCTATCAACGCACCCGTGATGCCAACTTCTCTCTGGAAGGGCTGACCGGTTTCACGATGTTTGGCAAAACGGCGGGGATCATTGGTACTGGTAAAATTGGCATTGCCGCACTGAAAATATTGAAAGGTTTCGGTATGCGTCTGCTGGCGTTTGATCCGTACCCAAGTGCGGCAGCACTAGAGCTTGGCGTGGAATATGTCGATTTGCCCACTCTGTTTGCGCAGTCTGACATTATCTCCCTGCACTGCCCAATGACACCAGAAAACTATCATTTGCTTAACCGCGCGGCGTTCGACCAGATGAAAAACGGCGTGATGGTTATCAACACCAGTCGTGGTGGTTTGATTGATTCACAAGCGGCGATTGATGCCTTGAAAAATCAAAAAATCGGGGCGTTAGGAATGGACGTGTATGAGAATGAGCGCGATCTGTTCTTTGAAGACAAATCTAACGATGTCATTCAGGATGACCTGTTCCGCCGCCTGTCAGCCTGCCACAACGTGTTGTTTACTGGCCACCAGGCGTTCCTGACTGCGGAGGCGTTAACCAGCATTTCTGAAACGACGCTGGAAAACCTGCGTCAGTTAGAAAACGGCGAGCCTTGCGTCAATCAGGTGAACTAGTTTCTTATGGCGGATAACACTTTGCCTATCCGCCATCCTTTTAGGATTATCCCTACAAAATAGAAATTTAGTTTTGATATAGTGTGGCCAACTCATTGATGAAACGAATATCCCCGTCCTTATTCAAGTTGCAGATGCATTAACTGTACCCGTTCGCCTCAATCACATAGTTAACTATGCTCTCGGGGACTCTCGGCCTGGTCGCCTTTCTGCAAATCGAATGAGTTTGGGTAAAACTTAAGGACAAGAAATGAAAAAATTAACTGCACTGACTCTGGCTGCAATGGTACTGGCGGGATGTGCACAATCTGGCGATAAATCGACGGTCACAGCCCAGGATCTGCAACATCACCGTTATGTTCTGCAAACCGTAGACGGTAAGCCGCTAACCGGCATTCAGCGTATGCCGGAGCTGAGCTTTGGTGAAAATATGCATATTGCAGGCAGCATGTGTAACCGCTTTATGGGTCAGGCGACGCTTGAAGATAATACGCTGAAAACGAAAGGACTGGGAATGACCATGATGATGTGTCCCGAGCCGCAGCTAAACGAGCTTGATCATATGATTAACGATATGCTGACCCGTGGCGCAAAAGTCGGTTTGGCACCGCAACAACTGACGCTGAAAACCAGCCAGCATACTTTAGTTTATAAACTGGCCGATCTGGTCAACTGATTCGACTAGTACGCCCCACATGTTCCAGCGGCAAGCGCATTTTCACTACAGCGTTTGCCGTTAGGCATCGCGCACATCCCGGTGACTGAACCATCCAACTGACGAGCGACACTCAGCGAACCTCCAATCATTGAACAACTTGCCTGCCCCTGGCTGGACATCGCCGCGCGCATACCAGGCGGTACGTGAGCCGCAGTGGCTTGTTGTGGTGGTTCATTACTACTGCATGCCGACAGCATTGATGTTGATAACAACAGTACGGCACATCCTGCTAAAAACGCAGCGCGCATTATTCCTCTCCCCTAAACGTTGCAAAACCTAAGAATCATAAGCGCTGGCGCTGTGTTCCGTCGAGGCCGCAAAACCATAAAAAGTGTGTGATTTTGCAATGCAGATCACTTTACTGTGCAAAACTTAATCAATCACCCTTTTAATTTTCTCAATAGTGGTTCAACGAAGGACACAAAAGCAAAAATCACCTTCTGAGGGCTTTGCTAATATTAAAGGACTATTTTGCTTCTCGCACAGGCATGCGGGTCTACTACCCAAAATAATTCGAGTGGCATTGAGGCGGCAAGTGAAGGCAGCCAACAAAGAGGCAACTTGAAGTATGACGGGTAGATTACTTTCTTATTATTGCGCAATGTAAGGGTATCTCCATGATCACAATCGACGGCAACGGTGCGGTCGCATCTGTGGCGTTTCGCGCCAGCGAAGTCATCGCCATCTACCCGATAACACCTAGCTCAACTATGGCGGAACTTGCTGATGCCTGGTCCGGAGATGGCCGGAAAAACGTATGGGGTGATACGCCTCGCGTCGTACAAATGCAGTCCGAAGCGGGGGCGATTGCCGCGGTACACGGCGCGCTGCAAACTGGCGCCCTTTCCACCTCGTTTACGTCATCGCAGGGCTTACTGCTGATGATCCCAACCCTCTACAAACTTGCCGGACAGTTAACGCCGTTTGTACTGCATGTGGCAGCTCGCACGATTGCGACTCACGCGCTGTCAATTTTTGGCGATCACTCTGATGTGATGGCCATTCGCCAGACTGGCTGCGCGATGTTATGCGCCAGCAGCGTTCAGGAAGCCCAGGACTTCGCGCTGATTTCGCATATTGCCACGCTGAAAAGTCGTGTTCCGTTTATTCATTTCTTCGATGGCTTCCGTACATCGCATGAAATCAACAAAATCGTGCCGCTTGCTGATAGCACCCTTCTGGAACTGTTGCCGCAAAAAGAGATCGATGAACACCGCGCCCGTGCGCTTAATCCTGAACATCCGGTTATCCGCGGCACCTCCGCCAACCCGGACACCTATTTCCAGTCTCGTGAAGCCAGCAACCTGTGGTACGACGCGGTGTACCAGCATGTCGAGCAAGCGATGGACAGCTTTGCCGCGACCACGGGTCGTCAGTATCGTCCATTTGAATATTACGGCCACCCGCAAGCCGAACGCGTCATCATCCTGATGGGTTCGGCCATCGGCACCTGTGAAGAAGTGGTCGATGAGTTACTGCTGCGCGGCGAAAAAGTCGGCGTGCTGAAGGTTCGCCTGTACCGCCCATTCTCAGCCGAACATCTGTTGGAAGTGTTGCCAGATAGCGCACGCCAGATTGCTGTTTTAGACCGCACGAAAGAACCAGGTGCACTGGCGGAACCGTTATACCTCGATGTGATGACATCCCTTGCCGAAGCCTTCAACCGTGGCGACCGTGACTCTCTGCCGCGCGTCATTGGCGGGCGTTACGGTTTGTCCTCCAAAGAATTTGGCCCGGATTGCGTACTGGCGGTCTTTAACGAACTGTCTCAGGCAAAACCGCGTCCGCGCTTTACCGTCGGGATTTACGACGATGTCACCAATTTGTCGCTACCGTTACCGGAAAACACCCTGCCGAATCGTGCCAAACTCGAAGCGCTATTTTACGGGCTGGGCAGCGACGGCAGTGTTTCAGCCACCAAAAACAACATCAAAATTATCGGTAACTCGACGCCATTTTTCATCCAGGGTTATTTCGTCTATGACTCGAAAAAAGCAGGCGGCCTGACGGTTTCGCATCTACGCGTTAGCGAGCAACCGATTAACTCGACCTATCTTATCGACCGGGCGGATTTTGTCGGCTGCCACCAGTTGCAGTTTATCGATAAATACCAGATGGCAGAACGCCTGAAACCAGGCGGCATCTTCCTGCTCAACACCCCGTATAGCGCGGATGAAGTGTGGCATCGCCTGCCGCAAGAAGTTCAGGCGGTGTTGAACCAGAAAAAAGCGCGCTTCTTTGTGGTGAATGCGGCAAAAATTGCCCGCGAATGCCAACTCGGTGCACGTATCAACACCGTCATGCAGATGGCGTTCTTCCATCTCACCAAAATTCTGCCGGGCGACAGCGCACTGGCGCAACTCCAGGGGGCGATAGCTAAAAGCTACAGTAGCAAAGGCCAGGAGCTGGTCGAACGTAACTGGCAGGCGTTAGCTTTAGCGCGTGAATCCCTGGCTGAAGTGACCTTGCAAGAGGTGAACGAAAGCAGCCCAATGCGCCCTCCTGTAGTTTCTGATGCGGCACCGGACTTTGTTAAAACCGTCACCGCCGCGATGCTGGCAGGCCTTGGCGACGCGCTGCCTGTCTCAGCGCTCCCTCCAGACGGCACCTGGCCGATGGGCACCACTCGGTGGGAAAAACGTAATATCGCCGAAGAAATTCCCATCTGGAAGCCCGACATTTGTACCCAGTGTAACCACTGTGTGGCCGCCTGCCCGCACTCGGCAATCCGTGCCAAAGTCGTGCAACCTGAAGCACTGGAAAACGCGCCTGTGGGATTGCAATCACTGGATGTGAAATCCCGCGATATGCGGGGTCAGAAATACGTGTTGCAGGTCGCACCAGAAGATTGCACTGGCTGTAACTTATGCGTTGAAGTTTGTCCGGCGACAGACCGCCAGAACCCCGAAATCAAGGCTATCAATATGATGTCGCGCCTTGAGCATGTTGAAGAGGAAAAAGAGAACTATGATTTCTTCCTCAAACTGCCGGAAATGGACCGCACCAGCCTGGAACGTATCGATATTCGTACTTCCCAGTTGCTGACCCCGCTGTTTGAATATTCCGGCGCGTGTTCAGGTTGTGGTGAAACACCGTATATCAAACTGCTGACCCAGCTGTATGGTGACCGCATGCTGATTGCCAACGCCACAGGCTGTTCATCGATATATGGCGGTAACTTGCCGTCGACACCGTACACCACCGATGCCAACGGGCGCGGCCCTGCATGGGCGAACTCGCTGTTTGAAGACAACGCCGAATTTGGTTTAGGTTTCCGCTTAACGGTCGATCAACATCGCACCCGCGTGATGCGCCTGGTGGATAAATTCGCCGCTGATCTGCCTGCAGAACTCAACGAGCAGTTGCACGCCGAAGCCACGCCGGAAGTGCGTCGCGAGCAAGTTGTGGCCTTGCGTCAGCATCTGGCAAATATCGATGACCCGGACGCTCGCCAACTGCTCACCGACGCCGACGCGATGGTCGCGAAATCTATCTGGTTGATTGGTGGCGATGGCTGGGCGTATGACATCGGTTTTGGCGGGCTGGATCACGTGCTGAGTCTGACTGAAAACGTCAATATTCTGGTGCTGGATACCCAGTGTTACTCCAACACTGGCGGCCAGGCATCGAAAGCAACTCCGCTGGGTGCCGTCACGAAATTTGGCGAACACGGCAAGCGTAAAGCGCGTAAAGACCTTGGCGTCAGCATGATGATGTACGGGCATGTTTACGTGGCGCAGATTTCACTCGGGGCGCAGCTCAACCAAACGGTGAAAGCAATTCAGGAAGCCGAATCTTATCCTGGCCCGTCGCTCATCATCGCTTATAGCCCATGCGAGGAGCACGGTTACGACCTGGCACTCAGTCATGATCAAATGCGCCAACTCACCGCCACCGGTTTCTGGCCGCTGTATCGCTACGACCCACGTCGTGCGGATGAAGGCAAGTTACCGCTGGCGCTGGATTCGCGTCCACCGTCTGATGCTCTGGCTGAGACGCTGATGCAAGAGCAGAGATTCCGTCGTCTTAACGCACAGCAACCCGAAGTCGCAGAACAGCTTTGGAAAGATGCCGCCGCAGATTTGCAAAAACGGTATGACTTCCTGGCACAGATGGCAGGGAAAGCGGACAAAGCCGAAAGCAAGTAACCGCTAAATTTCACGCTCATCAGAAAGTTTGATGGGCGTGAAAAATATTTCAGAACATCATTTCAATAATATCATCTATTTGATTCATAAATGAGCACCACCTCCCTTTTTGGATACTAACAACATGTTATATCTCGATTAATCAATCGAAAAAGGAAAGGTTATGCCTGCTCACATTCTGCTCACCACTTCAAAATCACTGCCTGTGCGCGATGCCACATTGGCACAGCCCGAATTCCCTCTCTGGCCCGAAGGTGAAGCACCCGGCGCAAAAAACAGCCCGGTAAGTGAGAAAATTATCGACCACAGTAAGGTTGGAGCACAGTTTGCGGAGCGCGCCATAACGGGCGTTCGCACCCCCACAATGACTGCATATTTACCCAAGAAACCCAATGGCATCGCACTATTGGTGACACCCGGAGGCTCTTATCAGCGGGTAGAACTGGATAAAGAAGGCAGCGATCTGGCTACTGTTTTCAACGCCCAGGGTTATACCTTATTTGTCATGACCTACCGAATGCCCGCAGATGGCCACGCTGAAGGAGCAAACGCACCGCTGGCCGATGCCCAACGCGCGCTGCGGACCCTTAGATTAAACGCAGAAAAATGGAATATCGACCCGCAACGCATCGGTGTTTTAGGGTTTTCTTCCGGTGGACATGTCGCGGCAAGCCTTGCCACGCGTTACGATGAGCGGGTTTACCCTGCCAGCGACGCAATAGATAATGTCAGTGCTCGCCCAGACTTCCTGGCGCTGATGTATCCCGTTATCACCATGCAGGAAAACATTGCTCACCCCGGTTCGCGCAAAGCACTAATTGGCGAACATCCGACACCTGAGCAGATTCAGAAATATTCCCCCGAAAAATGCGTAACAGAATGCTCTCCACCAACCTTCCTCGCCCATGCGGTTAACGACCCTGCGGTGCTAGTCGATAACAGTCTGGTGATGTTTTCAGCCTTACGAACACAACACGTTCCCGTAGAAATGCATCTGTTCGAGCAAGGTGGACATGGTTTTGGAATCCGTGGTGCTGCCGGGTTGCCTGCCGCAAGTTGGCCGGAATTGCTGATGAGCTGGATTGAGGCTTTGCCTGAAGCAAAATAACCTAAAGGGAGTCAGACCGAGGAATTCAAGGTTACAGGGAAGCCGCAGCTTCCCTGTAAAACAAAACGTTACACCTGCAAATAAACCATTTGCGTTTGCAGATACTCACTCAACCCATGACGACCATCAGCACCACCGATACCCGACTTACGCCAGCCCGCGTGGTACCCTTGCATCGCTTCAAAGTTCTCACGGTTGACGTAGGTTTCGCCGAATTTCAGCCCTTTAATCGCTTTCATCGCGACATTTAAATCCCGTGTATACACCGAGGATGTTAGGCCGTAATCGCTGTCATTTGCCATCTCAAGCGCTTGTTCCAGCGTATCAAACGTCGTCACTGGCAGCACAGGGCCGAAAGTTTCTTCGTGCATGATGGTCATATCCTGGCGTACATCAACCAAAAGTGTTGGCGGGTAGAAGTACCCTTTCCCTTCCGGCGTTTTGCCACCCAGAATCACACGCGCACCTTCGCTCACCGCACGCGCCACTTTCTGCTCGACACGTTCCAGTGCTGCGGCGTTAATCAATGGCCCCATCGACACGTCGTTTCGCTCGCCTGGATCCCCATAACTTACCTGTTTGAACGCTTCACTCAGGCGGGTAATGAACTCGTCGTAAATCCCGTTTTGCACATACACACGCTCAGCGCAGTTACACACTTGCCCGGTGTTTATCATGCGGGAATCAACAATCGCTTTCACGGCGATATCAAGGTCTGCATCGTCCATCACAATGGCTGGCGCTTTGCCGCCCAACTCGAGACACACTTTGGTGATGTTTTTTGCCGCCGCCGCCATGATTTTCTCACCTGCAACCACGCTGCCGGTCATGCTGACCATCGCCACTTTTGGGTTGGCCGCCAATTCTTGACCTACCGTTTCACCGCGACCAAGAACCAGGTTAAACACCCCTTTTGGCAGCCCGATATCATGGACAATCTCAGCAAAAGCGATGGCATTGTTTGGTGTGAATTCACTCGGTTTGATGACGATGGTATTGCCGGTGATCAGCGCAGGTGCGAGCTTGCGGGCAATCAGGAAGAACGGGAAGTTCCATGGCAAAATCCCAGTGGTAACGCCTAACGCACGTTTGAACACCAAAATATTTTCACCCGGACGGTCACTTTGCAGGATTTCGCCTTCGTAACGACGTGCCCACTCTGACATGTAATCGATGTAATCGGCAGTGAAGGCCACTTCCACTTCTGCCAGCTGTTGGGTTTTACCGCCCTCCGCCACAATCAGTGCGCTGATAGCTTTCGCACGTTCGCGAATACCCGCAGAGATTTTACGCATCCAGCCTGCACGCTCAATGGCGGGCAATGCTTCCCAACCCGCCTGTGCTTTTGCTGCCGCGTCAATGGCATCGCGCGCTTGCTGTGCGTCTCCGTCAGGAATGCGCGAAATCAGCTCTTCAGTAGCAGGATTGTAAACATCAATCCACTTATCGCCCTGCCATTGAACAAATTGACCATCAATATACATCGGGTGTTGTACAGGTGCTGTCATGACCGGCTCCGTTATGTTCGCTGTTTTTTGTTTCACATTTGTAAACTGCATGTGAAGACTTTAGGTATATAAAACAGTCATTCGGGCAAAATGGTCATGATTTGTGATGGCTCTCAATAAAAACAACCTAAAAGAACCAAATTTGCTACATTTCTGAAACATGAAAATGACCGTTTTCAGCGAACTGCCAGGAAAACGGTCATTTAGGAAGGATTAGAGTAACTGGTGAGCGGTGGGATAGTCAGTGATCAGCACATCGATGTAGCCGCCCTGCAACGCACCGCGAATGGCATTCGCTTTATCAATCCCCCCTGCCAGCGCCACCACATGCGGGCAGTCACGGACCTGGCTGAGTTCCATGCCAATAACCGGATCTTCTGCTTTGCTCAACACCGGCTCACCCTGCGCATTAAAATAATGCAGACAGATATCGCCGACGGCACCTCGCTCTGCGAGCGTTTTCAGCATGACTTCGGCGTAATAGTTACCGGAATTTTTCAGCAACTGTGAAGGTTCAAGTTCGCCAATCCCGAGGATCGCCACGTCAACTTCGGCAAATTTCTTCACCACTTCCGCCACATCATCGCTGGCGACCAGTTTTGCGCGCTCTTCAACCGAATGCTCAATACTTTGCGATGGCAGCAGCCAGGCTGGGCAATCCAATTGTGCTGCCAGGTTTTGCGTCAGGATCGTTGCTTGCACGTTACCGTTCGGCCCCACACCGCCCAGAAGTTGAATCACACCGCGGGCTTTAATGCTTTGTGGATGCAGCTCATCAACCATCGCACGGATAGTGGAACTCCAGGAAGAAATGCCGACTAAATCGTTTGGCCGTAAACGCGTTTCAACATAATGCGCCGCCGCACTGCCAATCGCATGTTTGATTTGTGCCGCAGGGGCTGACTCGTCAACATCCACAACTATCGCCTGTCGAATGCCGTATTTTTTCTCAAGCGCCTGCTCGAGGGAGAGGAAAATATTAGGTGGCTGAATGACGCTGATTTTTACCACACCCTCTTTCTGGCAACGTGTGATAGCGCGTGAGATAAATGACTGCGACAGGTGTAATAACCCGGCAATTTCTGACTGCTTCATCCCTTCTACAAAGTAGAGCGTCGCAATCTTGACCAACAAACGTTGTTCATCCTGCTTTGACATTAGCGCCTCCTGATTCTCTCCCTGTATTTTTATTCAAGGCTGCATAAATAACAAGAAAGCTTTCCTTTTGCTCCATTATTGTTCGATTTGTGATCGCTTTCGCCTTTTCATCATTTTACTGGAATCCACATGGACAGATTTCATACTCGGGCATATCGTTACATTGAATAATAAATCATGTTTGAATATATATTCAATGTGGAGATAAAAATGAAATTGACCCTACTTAAGACCTCACTCGTTGTCGCTCTGCTTGCTTCATCTGCCCATCTATATGCTGCTGATAATGGCCTGATTGCCATTATTACCCCTTCCCATGACAACCCATTCTTCAAGGCGGAAGCCGATGGTGCGTTGGCGAAAGCCAAAGAGCTGGGTTACACCACGCTAGTGGCGTCTCACGATGATGACGTGAACAAACAAAACCAGCTGATTGAAACGGCTATTGCCCGTAAAGCAAAAGCCATCATTTTGGATAACGCCGGTGCTGACGCCACGGTTGGCCCATTAGAAAAAGCGAAAGCTGCGGGCGTACCGACTTTCCTTATCGACCGCGAAATCAATAAAACCGGCGTGGCTGTCGCGCAGATTGTTTCCAATAACTACCAGGGCGCGCAGTTAGGTGCCGAGAAATTTGCCAAATTGCTTAACGGCAAAGGGACATACGTTGAATTGCTGGGCCGCCAGTCCGACACCAACGCTCATGTACGTTCGCAGGGTTATCACGACATTCTCGATGACTATCCGGATATGAAAATGGTGGCGCAACAAACCGCCAACTGGAGCCAGACAGAAGCCTTCACCCGCATGGAATCCATCTTACAAACCCAGCCTGACATTGTTGGCGTCATTTCCGGTAACGACACCATGGCGCTCGGTGCGGAAGCCGCATTAAAAGCCGCGGGGAAAACCCATGTCATCGTGGTCGGTTTTGACGGCAGCGACCCCGTACGCGACTCCATTATTGCTAAAAGCAACATCAAGGCCACCGTGCTGCAACCCGGCTGGGAACAGGCGCAAATGGCAGTGGTTCAGGCCGATTATTTCCTGAAAAACGGCAAACCACAGACGCAGGAAAAACAACTGATGGACTGCGTATTAGTTGACGACAGCAACGCATCTCAGTTGAAAACCTTCAAGCTGGCTAAGTAGTTCAGGAGGCTGTATGTCGCTTAAACAATGGGGTATTGGCTTGTTATGTAGCAGTACCCTGTTGCTCACTGCCTGTCGGGTGGTGGATCTGGATGAAAACGGGCAACCGATTATTCCTGCTGATCCCAACGCGAAAGCGAGTTTCGCAAACCAAACACCCGCGCAGATAGCGCAACAAACCTGGAACAGTAAAGTGCTGACGCCCGCACAGACAAATGCTCTGGATAGCAGCGCACTGAAAACCCGCGCGGCAAGTGCTCACAATGAGAGCGTCTTCGTTAAGGTGCAGGGAAAAGTTGATAGTGTTGCGCTGAGTAACGAACGCGAACGGACATTGACCGTCACCATCAATAACCAACCGTTGCAGGTACAAGTTGGGCCAATGATTCGCGGCAATGCCATCCGCGATGCCACCGGCTACAAATTCGAAGATTTCACCAACCAGGTGCAGTTTGCGCAGCTCTCGAAAGCGTATAACCGCGAAGCCGCAAAACACTTGCCGAAGGTCGACGAAAGCTGGCAACAACAGCCGGTCACCGTGGTGATGGCCGTCACTCTGCACAACGGTACGTTAAGTGATGCAGCCGCAATTTCACTGGAACGGGGGCAACCATAATGTCGCAAGATCCGATAGTTCTGCGTACCCGTGGTATTTCGATGCTGTTCCCCGGCACCGTGGCGTTGGACAACATTGATTACAACGTTTGGCGCGGCAAAGTCAACGTCATCATCGGTGAAAACGGTGCCGGGAAATCGACGTTAATGAAGATTCTGGCGGGCGTACAGCAGCCGAGCGTCGGTGAAATCCAGCTCAACGGCAAAGTTGTGCAATTTAATAGCACTCGCCAGGCGGCGGCTCACGGTATTGGCATGGTGCATCAGGAACTCAATCTGTTTGAAAACCTGACGGTTGCCGAAAACATTTTTCTTGGCCGCGAGCTGCAACATGGCGTTTCACCGATTGATGAAACCACCCAGCAAGCACGCAGCGCGGAATTGCTTAAACGCCTGGACCAGCCGATTTCCCCGAAAGAGTTGGTGGCAAATCTGAAGGTCGGCCAGCAACAACTGGTGGAAATTGCCAAAGCGCTGGCCGAAGACGCCGACATTTTAATTCTCGACGAACCGACCTCGGCATTAAGTAAAACCGAAGTCGACATCCTGTTTCGCGTGATCCGCGAACTCACCCGCCAGGGTGTCACCATCATCTATATCTCCCATCGCCTGGAAGAATTAATGGCGATTGGCGATGTGATAACCATTCTGCGTGATGGCAAATTCCAGGCCGAAGCGCAGGTGTGTGATATCGACGTGCCGTGGATTGTGCGCGAAATGCTCGGCAGCGAGCCCGTATCGAGCTTCCTGAAACCAGGCCGCCAATTTGGCGTTGCCATTCTTGAAGCCGAGCACATCACAAGCGTCAATGCTGCGGGGAATACCGTGGTAGACGACGTCAGTTTCCAGGTCCGTGCCGGAGAAATCGTCGGGATTTACGGGCTGATGGGCGCCGGGCGCACCGAGCTGTTTGAATGCCTGCTGGGAACACAACGTAACTATCTGGGCAAAATATGGCTCGATAGCAAACCCGTACCACCGCGTCTTGCCACCGCTGAGCGTATCCGTATGGGAATGAGTCTGGTGCCGGAAGACCGCAAACGGACAGGAATTTTCCCTATTTCGTCCGTCGCCAGCAACCTGACAATCGCCAGTTTGTGGCGGCGTTTACAGCGTGGTTTTGCCATTTCTCAGATAGATGAAACGGCAGTGGTTGCCAGCACTATTGGCAATCTCTCCATCAAAGTGTCATCACCCAACGTCGAAATTCAGGCGCTAAGCGGCGGCAACCAGCAAAAAGTGGTGATTGGCCGTTCACTGCTGACCAACCCAAAACTCCTGCTGCTGGATGAACCGACACGCGGCATCGATGTGGGCGCGAAAGCGGATGTGTTTCGCATGATGGTCCAGCTATCAGAACAAGGGATTGCGGTGGTGTTTACCACCTCTGATCTGAAAGAAATTATGGCGGTTTCCGACCGCATTCTGGTGATGTCAGGCGGCAAAATTACCGCGGATATCCCACGTGAAAACGCCGAAGAGTCGGCATTGGTTTCCGCTAGTGCACAAGGGTTCTGATATGAAAACGAATGATACTGTCGCGCTAAACGCCAAACCCACCTCGCCTTTTAGCTCGCGGGAAAACCTGCTGCTGTTGTTGCTAAAACTCCGCACTTTTATTGCGCTGTTTTTGATTGTGGGCTTCTTCACCATCATGGTGCCAGATTTTCTCGCCATGGGCAGTCTGGTCATCATGATTAAACACATTGCGATCAATGCCTTCCTGGCGCTGGGTATCACCTTTGTCATCATCACAGCCGGGATTGATTTGTCGATTGGCGCAACGCTCGGGCTGTGCGGCATGGTTGCCGGTTGGCTGATTACCAAAGGCATTGTGTTGCCGATGTTTGGCATCGCCATTTTCCCCAGTGTCTGGGTGATTGTGCCAGTGGTGCTGTTAATTGGCGGGCTGATTGGCGCGGGCAATGGCTGGATTATTACTCGTTACAATGTCGCGCCGTTTATCTGCACCCTGGGCACCATGTACGTGCTGCGCGGGACCGCCATGCTGACTTCCGGCGGTGAAACCTTCCCCGGTCTTTCTGGCAATCCGCAACTCGGTAACACCGGCTTTGACCTGATTGGTTCGGGCACCTTTTTCGGTATCCCGTGGGCTATCTGGATAATGATTGTGCTGGCCGTTGCCATTGCCTACGTCGCGCGTCGCCTGCCGTTTGGCCGCCATGTTTATGCGATTGGCGATAACGAACGTGCCGCCGAACTCTCGGGCGTCAAAGTTCGCCAGGTCAAAATCTGGGTCTACACACTTTCAGGTTTTTGCGCCGCCATTGCCGGGATTGTGGTTTCTGCGCAACTGGTTGCCAGCCACCCTGCCAACGGCACCGCCTTTGAAATGAACGCCATCGCAGCCGTGGTTCTTGGGGGAACATCACTTGCCGGTGGACGTGGCACCATTCTCGGCACGCTGGTTGGCGCATTTGTGATTGGTTTCCTCGCTGATGGGCTGGTGATGATGGGCGTCAGTGAATTCTGGCAAATGGTCATTAAAGGCATCGTGATTATTGTGGCGGTGATTATCGACCAGATGCAAAACCGCATGCAGCAGAAAGCCGCGGTGGTGGCACAAAAGACCATCATGGAAAGTAGCGGGAAAGTGTAGCGCGTCACAGATCCAGCATGATGGGTATTTTTTTACCCATCCTGAATATTTATTCGTCTATGATTTTTAATGCAAGGGGTAACACTATGAATCCGTTCGCACTGTCAGTTACGGATCTGGAAAAGAGAGCGCGCGCTGTCCGTCGCCGCATCGTCATCCTGAATGCCAACAGTCCAGCTGGTGGCCATACCGGAGCCGATTTATCGCAGGTTGAAATTTTAACCGCCCTGTACTTTCGGATACTGAATTGTTCGCCCGCACTCATCAACAGCGACGAGCGAGACATCTACATTCAGTCCAAAGGCCATGCGGTTGGCGGCTATTACTGTGTGCTGGCAGAAGCCGGTTTTATTCCGGTGGAGTGGCTGCCGACATATCAGCACGCCGACTCACACCTGCCCGGCCATCCGGTCAAACATAAAACGCCAGGCGTGGAACTCAATACCGGCGCACTGGGTCACGGCCTGCCCGTCGCGGTCGGCATTGCGCTGGCGGCAAAGCGTGATAACAGCAAACGCCGAGTGTTCGTGGTCACCGGGGATGGCGAATTAGCCGAAGGCAGTAACTGGGAAGCCGCTCTGGTCGCCGCCCATTACCAGCTCGATAACCTAATAATTATTAACGATAAAAATAACCTGCAACTCGCGGGTTCAACCAAAGAAATCCTGAACACCGATCCACTGGATGAAAAATGGCGAGCGTTTGGCATGGAAGTCACCGAATGCCGCGGCAATGACATGGCCGATGTCGTGGCAACACTTGAAGGACTGCAACCGCATGGCAAACCGCATGTCGTGATCGCCAACACCACCAAAGGCGCGGGCATCTCCTTTATTCAGGGACGCGCGGAATGGCACCACCGGATACCAAAAGGTGATGAAATCGAACTGGCGCTGGAGGAACTGAAAGATGAGTAATAGCGAACATCTGGCAACCGTAATGGTGAATGCCTTTATTGACGCCGTGGAGCGCGGTGTAGACCTGGTGCCAGTGGTTGCGGACTCAACCTCTACGGCCAAAATATCCCCATTCATCAAACAATTTCCAGACCGTCTGGTGAATGTCGGGATTGCCGAGCAAACGCTGGTGGGTACCGCTGTCGGCTTATCCATGGGTGGGAAAATTGCCGTCACCTGCAACGCAGCACCGTTTTTGATTTCTCGCGCCAACGAACAGATCAAAGTGGACGTTTGCTACAACAACAGCAATGTGAAACTGTTTGGACTCAATGCCGGCGCCAGCTACGGCCCGCTCGCCAGTACCCACCACAGCATTGACGATATTGCCGTGTTGCGCGGTTTTGGCAACATCGAAATCTACGCACCGTCCTGCCCGATTGAATGCCGCCAGATTATCGACTATGCCATTGAGCACGTCGGGCCAGTCTATATCCGCCTCGATGGTAAAGCGCTGCCGGAATTACACGACGCCGATTATCGCTTTACGCCGGGTGCGATTAATCAAATGCGCGAAGGTGCGGATGTCGCATTGGTCGCCATGGGTTCAACGGTACATGAAATCGTCACGGCTGCGGCACAACTCGCTGATTTGGGTATTAATGCGGCGGTGATCAACGTTCCGTCTATTCGCCCTTGCGATACCACTCAACTTCTCACCATGCTTAAAAAATCACGCTACGTGATAACCGTTGAAGAGCACAACGTGAATGGCGGTGTTGGCAGCCTGGTGGCTGAAGTGTTAGCTGAAGCCGGTTGCGCCATCCCATTGTTACGTCTTGGCATTACCGACGGTGGCTATGCTATTGCCGCGGATCGTAAGGAAATGCGAGCCCATCATGGAATTGATGCCGCAGGAGTTACTCGTTCCGCCACGGCGCTTTGCAAAGGAGCATAGCCATGTCCAGCCCGATAATTCTGGCTATTGATGAGGGCACCACCAACGCCAAAGTTGTGGCGGTCGACTGTGATGGGATTATTTGCGCCCGTTGCAGTGTCGGCGTACCGATGAACCACCCAGCCCCTGGGCTTGCAGAACAAGACCCCATGGTGTTGTGGAACGCTGTTAGCGACGCACTGAGCGGCTGTTTACAGCAGGTCGGTGCAGTCAGCGTCGCCGGGATTGCTATCAGTAATCAGCGCGAGTCGGTGCTGGTCTGGCAGCGTCAGGATGGCAAACCGCTCACCCCGGTGGTGAGCTGGCAAGACCGACGTTCGGAACAGCAGTGCCAGGACTTGCTCACCGCAGGCCATGGCGAATTGATAGCCCGGTTGACTGGCCTGCCCGTTGACCCACTTTTCCCTGCGGCGAAAATTCGCGCCCTGCTCGATGTCATTCCGGAAGGACTGTCACGTGCCGAACGTGGGGAGTTGTGCATTGGCACCATCGATAGTTGGTTGTGCTGGCAACTGACTGGTGGACACACCTTCACTACCGACTTTTCCAACGCCGCCCGCACACAGTTATTCAATATTTATACCGGCCAGTGGGACGATGAATTACTGAAATTATTCGGTATTCCACGCGCGGCGTTACCTGAAGTGCGCCCTTCTGCAAGCCACCACGGTGAAGTACAAATCAACACCATTACGGGATTGCCAACAGGCACACCCATTCTGGCACTGATTGGTGACTCGCACGCCGCACTGTACGCCCAACGCAGTGTATGTGGACATGTGGTGAAAGCCACCTACGGCACCGGGTCATCCTTAATGCTGTCGTTGCCCGAACCGGTTAAACGCAGCAATTCGCTGAGTACCACTCTTGCCTGGCATGACGGTGAGCTGAATTACGCACTGGAAGGCAATATTACGCACACCGGTTCGGGTGCGGCCTGGCTTGGGAAAATGCTGGGGATTAACGACCCAGCAGCACTGACCGAATTGGCGCAAATGGCCGACGATAATCAGGGCGTTTATTACGTCCCGGCACTTTCCGGTCTTGGGGCCCCTTGGTGGGATTTGCACGCACGCGGCATGATTTGTGGCCTGACAGATGCCGCCACACCTGCGGTGCTGGCCCGCGTTGCGCTGGAGTCTGTGGTTTACCAAATTGCCGATGTCTTCTTCGCCATGGAGCAGGCCACGGGCCAACGCATCGACTCCTTATGTGTCGACGGCACCGCCACCAAAAACCGCTGGTTGATGCAGTTACAAGCCAATGTGCTGCAACGCCCGCTCATCATTCAGCCAGCAGCAGAAATCTCCGCACTGGGGGCGACGCTTTTGGCAGGAAAAACCCTCGGCTGGTGGCAAGACGGTACACCCCCTGCGGCACTCACAAACTGCGGCGAGCGTTTGGAACCGCAGATAGAACAACAAAAACTCATGCAACACAATTATAAACAGTGGCTTGAAGCTGTGGCGCGCTGCCGCTTTGTGCCAAATCATAATCCTCTAGCCTAAGGACTTCGCGTTGCAAGAAGGCGGCAAACGAGTGAGTCCCGTTGAGTTGACTGAAGTCAGTGATTCGGGTGAACGAAAGCCGCTAACGCGTCTGCAACTTGAAGAACCACAGCTAGATTTTGGAGTGAAGCTATGTCTCGTATCCCAAAACAACTCACCTTCGGCGTAATCATTGGTAACCGGGGGTTTTTCCCAAGCTATTTAGTGGCACAGGCGCATGAGCAGGCAGAAGCACTGTTTGGCAAACTGGGTATCAATACCGTGATGTTAAAAGATGGGCAAACGCATCTCGGTGGTGTGGAAACCCGCCAGGACGCCAAAGTGTGCGCCGAACTTTTCCGCCAGCATCGTGACGAAATTCATGGTGTTGTTGTGCTGCTCCCCAACTTTGGTGACGAAAAAGCAGTTGCAGAAGCGATTCGTTTGTCTGGCCTGAAAGTCCCGGTATTGATTCAGGCCGAAGAAGATAATCTCGATAAAATGGGGCTGGCGACTCGCCGTGATAGCTTCTGCGGGAAGATTTCCCTGTGCAATAACTTGCGCCAATACAACATTCCTTTCACCCTCACCACGCAACATGTTTGCGCATTGAGCGGTGAAGTCTTTGAAGCTGACTTACAGCGATTTGCCCAAATTTGCCGGGTAGTGAAATCCATGCAGGGCGTGCGTATTGGTGCGATTGGTGCACGTCCAGCCAGTTTCAACACGGTGCGCTATAGCGAAAAACTGCTCGAAAAAATGGGTGTGGCGGTTGAAACACTCGACCTGTCTGAAATTTTCACCCGCATCAAACATATCAGCGATGACGATCTGCGCGTGCACGAAAAACGCGGCATCTTAATTGAAAATGCTGATGCCAGTGGGATCCCAGCAGACAAACTAACCACCATGGCAAAATTGTTTGTGGTGATCAGCGAATGGGTGGTGGCGAACGACATCGATACCACGGCAATTCAGTGCTGGACGTCGCTTCAGGAAAATCTCGGGATTAACGTCTGTTCAATCATGAGCGTGATGTCCGGGCAGTTAATGCCAAGTGCCTGCGAAGTGGATGTGATGGGCGCACTGTCGATGTACGCGCTTGCCAGTGCCTCGCTCAATCCCGCCTCGATTGCCGACTGGAATAACAACTTCGGCGACGATCGTAACAAATGTGTGCTGTTCCACTGCGGTAACTTTGCCAGCAGCAGCCTGGAATCCCCTTCGATGGGCACCGCCGATATTATCGGCACCACCGTGGGCAAAGAGAACACCTGCGGCGCGGTACATGGCCGTCTGAAAAGTGGCCCACTGACCTATTTCCGTCTGTCGTCTGATGATTTTACCGGTGAAGTCAAAGCCTATGTCGGTGAAGGCCAATCGGTTGATGATCCGCTCGATACCGTCGGTTGCCGTGCAGTCATTGAAGTGCCGCATCTGGAGAATTTGCTGGCGTGGATTTGTAATAACGGCTTTGAGCACCACGTCGCCATGAACCACTCAGCGACGGGTGTGGTATTGCAAGAATCGTTCAGTAAGTATTTGGGCGTGAACTGTTATTTGCATCGTTAATTGCCTATAAGCCGCGCTCGCGCATTAACTGCGCAAGTGCGGCATCCCCGGCCAGCATTTCCCAGGCATTGATCACCCCGGTTGGGATATCAACATGGGTAATAAAGTCACGCCCCTGCGGCCCGTAACCCTGCGCATCATCTCTGATGCGTGGGATTTCCCCCAACGCCAACGAAATATAACGCTCAATCGGCCATAAGCCCTTTTCATTCGGGCTAAATGTGGTCTGGGTTTCATGACTTAACAGCTGCGGAACCACGCCCGGCCAACTACGCCAATGTGGGGGTTGCGCATCACCTTGCCAAACGCGTTCAAACGTCGCGACGGTACGGCGCTGCATGGTGGGATCTTGAATAATAATCGCGCTAGCGGGCGTTATTTGCAGCGCTTGTATCAAGTCATAAGTAAAGCGCGCGTTCTCGCCACAGTTGCTGGACTTCTCTTCCGTCAGCACCTTTTCAGCAGGAATCTTCCAGAATTGGGTGGCAATATCTTTGATGATTGCCGCTTCGGCACGCCCAGTAGTGGGAATGGCGTTATAGCATGGATGTTTAGCGATCGCCGCGTATAAAAAGGGGGTGGAATGCCCAATGCCGCCGGTAATCAACAGCGGTAATTCGCTGTTAGCCGCCAACTGGCATGCAGCATCAATGGTGGGGATAACGGCATTACCGGCGAGAATAATCAGTTCACCATCAGACACGGCGGGTGGTGCGTCAAACTCATTGTGAGAAAGCCACTCGCCAAGCCGGTTAATGGCATCAATGGTCGTGGCCTGCAAAGCTGGAAATGTTGTCGTTAACATAACCCCTCCTTGTGAAAAACCAACGCCTATCATACCGCAGACCGCAACATTACTGCATAGCGGGGCTCTGAGTCCGCGTTTAACTTATCTTATAAACCCGTGTCTCCCATGGATGCAGCCGATAGATTTCATCTACCTTAGGGTAATTCCCCAACACGCATTCTGCCCATTCAAGGGGTAATTGTTCTCCCCGCCAGCGGGCGGATTTCGACGACATATTGCACAGCACCACAAACTCCATACCTTCAAGCACACGGCGATAAGCATAAATTTGCGGGTGATCGGGCAGCTCCAGCACATAACGCCCATCAATCAGCGCGCGCTGTTGTTTGCGTAGCTGGATGAGTGAACGATAGAAATTTAGAACCGAATCAGGGTCTTGCTGCTGGATGGCGACGTTGATCATCTCAAAATTGGTATTCACTTTAAACCACGGTGTGCCGTCACTGAAACCAGCATTTGGCCAGCTATTCCACTGCATCGGAGTGCGCGAGTTGTCACGCCCGGTATGAGTGAGAAACGCGATAATTTCGGCTTCGCTTTTGCCCTGTGCTTCCATCTCGCGCCAGATGTTTTTCACTGAAACATCATCAAAATCATCCAGGCTCTCGAAGCGGGTATTGGTCATGCCGATTTCCTGACCCTGGTAGATAAACGGTGTTCCCTGCATTAAGAAATACAGTGCGGCGATGCAGGTGGCGCTTTCCCGCCAGTGGTGTTCGGTGTCGCCCCAGCGTGAAGTAATGCGCGTCAGATCGTGGTTTTCTACATACAGCGCATTCCAGCCTTTTCCTTCCAGCGCCTCCTGCCAGGCGGTAAAGATTTTCTTCAGCACCGCGGGTTCCGGGCGTAAACCGGCTTCTGGTTCCCATAAACGTACATGCTCAAACTGGAACACCATATTGAGCCGTCCGCGATGCTCCCCAACCCACTCCTCGGCATGGTCGGCAAACAAGCCGTTCATCTCACCGACCGTGACGATGTCGTAATTTTTGAGCACGTTGCGGCTCATGTCGTCCACATATTCCAGCAGCCCATCATAGTTAAGATGGCTTTTCATTGAGGGGGCGTAACGCAGTTTGTCGGGATTAGGTACATTGGCAAACAGCGGCTCTTTTTTCAGATGGGCGATGGCGTCGATACGGAAACCGTCGATACCTTTGTCCAGCCACCAGCGCATCATGTCGTAAACGGCCGCCCGCATCTCTTTGTTTTCCCAGTTCAGATCCGGCTGGCGGCGAGTAAACAAATGCAGATAATACTGTTCGGTTTGCGGGTCAAATTCCCAGGTGGAGCCTTTAAAGATCCCTTCCCAGTTATTGGGTTCCGCCCCCTCTTTACCGTCACGCCAGGTGTACCAGTCACGTTTTGGGTTATCACGAGAGGAACGGGACTCCAGAAACCACGGATGCTCATCGGAAGTATGGTTGACCACCAGGTCGATAATCAGGCGCATTCCCCGTTCATGAACCTGTTGCAAAAGGCGGTCAAAATCCGCCATGGTGCCAAACTCTGCCATGATCTCCTGATAATCGCTGATGTCATAACCGTTATCATCATTAGGCGATTTGTACATCGGGCAGATCCAAATCAGATCGATACCGAGATCTTTGAGGTAGTCGAGTTTTTCGGTGATACCGTTCAGGTCACCGATACCATCACTGTTGCTATCCTTAAAACTGCGCGGATAGATTTGATAGGCCACCGCCTCTTTCCACCATTTCTTTTCCACCGCTCCCCCTTTTGTCGCATGATGCTGCGCTTATCCGACCTGCTTACCCCGCCAGCTGAATCCTTACAAACGCCCGTCCGTCGCTGTTAAACAAGTAACAATTCTCCGGCGGTAGCCGCAGGCCGATGCGCCGGTCAGTTTGGATTTCAAGTCTGGAAGTATGGCGCATTACTAAGGGTTCGCTACCGTAACCGCTGTTAACGTAGAGCAACGTCTCGTTGCCCATCTGCTCGACAAACAGCACTTCTCCTTCGATGTCTGCCTGTGCCAATTCGGTTATCTGGATATGTTCCGGGCGGATCCCCAGTTGCACTGCTTGCCCTTCCGGCACGCCAGCGCTGTTTATCGGCAGCGTGACGTTTGATACGCCCGCCAGCGCTAAGGTAATAAAACTTAACGTCAGCTTTTTCATTGTTTACTCTTTTGTTCAGACCAAATCGGAGGCAGGTGAAAAAACAGCACACCATTCAATATGGCTAGTTAATAACCAACTTATGGAGCAACTTATCGCCCTAACCTTTGTGTGAATTCTCGACGTGGTGCACGTAACGCTATTTTTATTTTACTTTTGCGAGGGACGGGCTACGGGGTGAGTATGAGTTAATGGGTTTAGATTACAGGGTGGCTCATATAGGATATATTCGGCTCAATAACCTTTCTTTAATTAATGGATTAATTATGACTGTTTATCACCTCAGTACCCGTATTAACTCGAACGTTCCACCGGATTCCCTAGTCTATGATTTATGTATTTATCGGATGGATTCAGAAAGAAATAAACACCCTCTTATCGATGTAAAACAACAACCCATTCAGGGAAATTATAAAACACTAAAACACCCGACCGATAATACCAGCGAACCCCTCTCGACAATTTATATTATGGAAGTCACGCTTTATCGAAAAACCATGCTCCACACACATTGTATTACCCCTTCATACTTTACCCGGATGTACACTTTAGAAGAGCTTGCCACCGACAAAGCCTGGTCTGCCGTTAAGCGTGAAAATCCCTGCTATTTCGTTTCAACAGGTACGTCGAAACTGGAAAGTGAGGGTAGAAACATCGTGACTATAAACATATCCAGGCGGGAAAGACCTTTTATTGCTGAGCAATATCCCATTGGCGACCCACAAGATCCATTTAAAAAAAATATCATTGAAGAGCAAATAAATAATAGATTTAATAAAATTACACTTCCCAATCAGAATGCTGGCAGCTTGTGTGGGCCAGCGGCCTTTTTCTATTGCCTGCAAATGGACAGGCCGGATGTTTATGCCCAGGCGGCTAAAGATCTGTGGCAATACGGGAAAGCAAAAATTGGTGAGCTTGAGATTTTTCCAGGGGATGGTTGTCGGCATCCAACTGGGGATTTCTACGATGGTTTTAGGCCCAGGATATTGGGTCTGGACTGGATGACGCTAGCTGCTTTGAGGGACTCGGAAAATAGTGTTTTAAGTTTTGATGCACTGGACTCACCCATTGCAGGGATCACTATGTGGCAAACACTAACGGAATGGTTTGAAAAAACCGGGTATACAAAAGTGTTTAGTAATGTGGGAGTAACTCAGGCTGGTATGGAGGGGATTCGTGAATTGAATGACTATGTCAAGGGAGGTTATAAAGTCGTCACATTAATTAATGATGGGCTGCTTCAACTTGGACGTTCCACTCATACATTACCTACACACTGGATTGTCTGGTCTAGCCCCGTGACGGAGGATAGCGCAAGTAATATTCACCTGAAATTATTTTCATGGGGCGAAGTAAAAGATCAGATAAAAACTGGAAAGGATATCTCTTTTTTCATCAACCGATTTTTTGGAGGTGTGGTTTTTAAACCACTCGCATAAATATGCGTATATTTACAACAATACTCATAATCATCACTTTCGGGGTCTCTGCTTGCACCACGCCAATTGAATACATCCCTGATGTAGAAAATTTAAAGGCTGCAACAGTTAACACCCCTTATTTTTCTAAGATTAACATCCTGGGAGGCGGTGTCATTGGTGGACCAGATGGAGTTCCAGGTTATGTTATTCCAGATGATGTCGGGGTTTATATACGTAACTGCCAATTACCGGAATCGGAAGTTGAAAAAATCAAACCCAGAGACAGCAATAATTATAACTGCGTTGAAATCTACGGTATACCAACGAAGCCCATAGAAATAAAAATCATTATTGGCGGCAGTATGTATGGAAACATGTTATCCAGTGCAACTAGATTTAAAAAGGAATATACACTAAACGTCACTAAGCCATAAAAATTAACGCTGAAACAGAAAGGATCTCAAAAAGATCCTTTCTACTATTCACCTTTTTACCACTCAAGCCACACCCCGCCACGGTTACTACTTTCCCGCACCGTTTCAATGAACCTCATTCCGGCAATCCCTTCGGTAATCCCTGGCAGCAATGGCGCATTGCCGCCGCGAATTTTGATTGCTGCTTCACGGTAGATTTGCGCGAATCCTTCCAGATACCCTTCCGGATGCCCGGCAGGTGTTCGGCACTGATGGCGAACGGAATCGTGATTATTCACACCGTTTCGCGTGACAGTGTAACTATTTCCATGATGCGGATGAATTTCTAAGATTTCAGGCTGTTGCTGGCGGAAACTGATCGTCGCACGGCTGCCGACGATGCGCAGACGCAGGTCGTTTTCAGAACCGGGTGCCACCTGGCTTGCCCATAAACGCCCTCGGGCACCATTGGCATAGCGCATTTCTGCGTACACTTCATCATCCAGCACCCGTCCTGCAATACGCGTTAGCAGTTCTCCACGCACCCATTCGGGCTGCATGCCGCTGACGAATGCCGCCAGTTGCCAGGCGTGGGTGCCAATGTCACCAATCGCCCCCGCTCCGGCAAGCGCAGGATTACCACGCCAGCTGGCTTGCTTGTTGTCGGTCAACTCAAGTCGGTCGTTCAGCCAGTCCTGCAAATACTCCACTTCGATGGTGCGAATATCGCCAATTTCACTGTTGGCGATACGGGCGCGAGCTTCACGAACCATCGGTAAGGCGCTGTAGTTGTGGGTGAGAATAAACTGGCGGCCAGTAGTTTCGATAACCTGCGCAAGTAGCTGCGCTTCGGCAAGCGTGACACCGAGCGGTTTGTCACAAATCACGTGAATGCCGTTCTCGAGAAAAACTTTAGCCACCGGAACATGCAGGTGATTAGGTGTCACAATCGAGACAGCTTCAATACCGTCCGGGCGCGCCGCCTCGCACTGCGCCATTTCTTGCCAACTGGCGTAACAGCGTTCGGCTTCGATAAACAGTGTTTCACCGCTGCGTTTTGCTACCTCAGGTGACGACGAAAATGCCCCTGCAACCAACTCAAATTGGTCATCAAG
>NZ_DATERI010000110.1:0-9495 GCF_035271705.1 Buttiauxella sp. | reverse complement strand
TCTGCCGATAAGGTGATTACCTGCAAGCACACGCTGCGCGACAGCCCGCCAGATATCCTGCTGACTAACTATAAAATGCTCGATTACCTGCTGATGCGCCCCGGCGACCAAAAGCTATGGCGGCACAATAAGCCCGGTATGTTGCGCTATTTGGTGGTGGATGAACTGCATACTTTCGATGGTGCGCAGGGTTCCGATTTGGCCTGTCTGGTGCGCCGCCTTAAATACCATGTCGGTGTCGATAACGGACATTTTGCTTGTGTTGGTACTTCCGCGACCGTCGGTGATGAACTAGGGCAATTGCTAGATTACGCTCAAACTATTTTTGATCAGCCGTTCACCGATGCTGCGGTGATCCGTGAAGATCGTTATAGCGCAGCTGAGTACTTGCAAGGTTTTGAAATAACTAACAGCCAGTATCCCGCGCCAGAAGATAAAACGGCGCTTGAACCTCATCATTATGCCACGCCGGTTGACTATCTGAATGGGCAAATTCCTCTTTGGTTCCCTGAAAGTACATTGCGTCTTCCTGAGAATCTGGAAGACGATAACGGGCGTGAAAAACGCGTAGCACTCGGTGAAATGTTACGTCGCCACAGCGTGTTGCATGTGTTACTGCGTGATTTACAGGGCGGTATTCTTTCCGAACAGCAGTGCCTTCAAAATCTACAGGTCATGCTTGCTGAAAGCCCGGAACACGCCGCTCTGGTTTTGCAAAGTATTTTGGCGCTGATTGCTCAGGCAAGGCTGGAAGTGCCGGAAAACCCAGGCGACCATCATCAGCGCATTACGGCAGGCAAACCACGCCCAGTATTACCCTTCGTACAGCTGCGTTCACAATTATGGTTACGTGAAATGCGCCGCCTGGTGGCGAGCGTTTCAAAAACACCGCAACTGGTTTTTGCCGATGACCTGACCGTTGAAGACCGAGAACATCATCTGCCGGTAATCCATTGCCGTGACTGCCATGCCACGGGTTGGGTGAGTATGCGCCACGGGCAAAATGTGCAGCTGGAAACCGATCTTGATGGGATTTATCGCCAGTTCTTTGAAAAGGGCCGCTCGATTGTGCTGGCCTTCCCGGATAAGAGTGAAAAAGCCGTTAGCGGTATGCATCAAAAATTATGCCCGGCTTGCCTGAAGCTTAATAAGCAATCCAACGTGCAGTGTGGGCACTGTGGGTATAGCGAAATGGTGCGGGTACTGATCCCTGACATGCTCAAAGAGCGCAAAGACCAGCTTGAGTTCGCCAACGAATGCCCTTATTGCAACAGCAAAAATGGCATCTCGATCCTCGGTTCCAGAGCGGCTAGCTTATCGGCGGTGATGATCCATCAGCTTTATGGCAGTAAGTTTAACGAACATAAAAAGCTGATCACTTTTTCAGACTCCGTACAAGACGCAGCCCACCGCGCAAGTTTTTTTACTGCCCGCACGTGGCCATTAATGGTGCGTGGGCAGATTGCCCGTTTACTCAATGTGGGTGAAACCTTACGGCTTGACGTATTCGCCCAGAAGGTTTGCCAGCAAACACGTGAGTCCTCGACCGATGACGCACATTTTGTGGCGAATTTCATCGCGCCAAATATGCAGTGGCTAAACGATTATCAGACGTTAAAAATCGAAGGCCAACTTACTGAAAACTCGGATCTTCAGGAGTTGGTTCGTTTACGTCTCGACTGGGAGGTGTGGAGCGAGTTTACCCTTCGTGCCAGCATCGGGCGAACGTTAGAGACCACGGGTTTTGCTGCTACCGGCGTGGATACAGAACGGCTTAACCCAGCAATTAAAGCGCTACATCAGCAGCTTTGCGAAGAGTTGGGTGACCCGATGAATGGCGTGACGGTTGAACAAGTCACACATCTGGCTTTAGGGATTTTGTGGTATCAGCGCCATGCTGGTGCGGTGATGCATCCGGCATTTGAAAGTTATCGGCGGGATGGCACGACCTTTATGATGACGCAAAAAGAGCGTACATCACGCTACATGCCATCTATCGGCCCGAAAACGCGTAAACCTGTTTACGCCTCATTTGAAAAAATCACCGGCTTTCACCGTCTTATCGGATCTAAAGATAACCCAAGCTGGTATCAGCATTGGTTAACTCGCTCATTAAACAGCGGCGATAATATTTTTATCAGTAGTACTTCGGAAACGATATTGCGGCTGCTTTATACGGCGCTGCAACGTGCAGGAATCGTGACATCTTTCGATACCAAAGGCCGTGAAGCCTGGGGATTGAGTACTTCGGCACTGGTCGTCAGCCGCGATGTCACTCAACTTAGCTGCACGTGCTGCCGGGAAATCGTTCGCGCGCCATCCGAACAGGCGTGGCTTTGGGAAAATGCTCCTTGTATGTCACTGCGCTGTGATGAAGGTCGCTACCAGATTACTGATAGCAAGCCGACGCTGCGTTGGGACAATATGGATATTGCTCGTGTCATGGGAGCTGAGCATACCGGCTTACTTACCCGTGAAGATCGCGAGGCAACGGAAAAATCGTTCTATCGCGGCACTAAGCCCTGGAACATCAATTTATTATCAGCGACCCCTACGCTGGAGATGGGGATCGATGTTGGCGATCTTTCTTCGGTTCTGCTTTGTTCCGTACCCCCGGCTCAGGCTAACTATTTACAGCGTATCGGGCGTGCCGGTCGTAAAGACGGGAATGCATTAAACATTACTGTTGCCGAAGGGAATCCACACGACCAGTTCTTCTTTGAAGAACCGCTGGAGATGATGCAGGGGCAGGTTCAGGCTCCGGGTGTATTTCTCAATGCGGTGGCGATTCTCGAACGACAACTCGCCGCGTTTTGCCTGGATAACTGGGTAAAAACGGGGGTGCCGGAATCCGCAATCAGTAAAAACGTGAAGCAGATGCTCGATGAATTGGATACTGGCCGTAAGGGCGGTTTCCCATACAATTTCCTGCGCTATGTGCAGGAACATCGTGTGGCGATTGCTGAACGTTTTGCCGGGATTTTCCCGCAACTGGAAGCTGATACCCTGCTGCAACTGACCCATTACCTCACCGGTGAGCAAAATTATCGTTCGCTTGAACAAAGAATAGATACTGCACTGGCGCAATTACTCGAAGATCGCAAGTCACTACGTGCACGTATTGATAAGTTGAAATACAGCATTGAGAAGTTGAAAGCGGCGCCTCAGGATCAAAATTACGAAGCTGATTTGCGTGAACTGACTTCTGAGCGTTCAGCATTGCAGTCACTGATTCGTCAAATAAACGACAAGCAGACCCTGAACTTCCTCACTGATGAAGGCTTGCTGCCGAACTATGCTTTCCCGGAAGCCGGTGTGACTTTACGTTCTGTTTTGTGGAGGCGTAAAGAAGGGGGGCAAGAACGTGAATTCCAGAATACAACCTACGAGTATGAACGCCCTGCTGCCACAGCGCTGGCTGAGCTTGCCCCCTTGAATAACTTTTATGCTGGTGGGCATAAAGTAGAGATCGAACAAATCGATCTTAACGTCTCGAAGCCTGAAAACTGGCGGATATGTAGCCACTGCAACTACAGCGAAAATATCGATCAAACGGGTGACCAGCATAAGTACTGTCCAAAATGTGGCACGCCTGTTTGGGCTGATGCAGGGCAGAAAACGACCTTACTGAAATTGCGTCAGGTCTATGCTCGTGCCAGTGCACGCGATAGCCAAATCAGCGATGAAAGTGATAGCCGCGAACCGACTTTCTTCCAGCGGCAGTTACTAGTGAGTTATGAACCTCAGGATGTCACGGCGGCCTATGCCATTGACGAAGGCGAAGTCCCGTTTGGCTTTGAGTTCTTGAGTAAAGTGACTCTGCGCGATATTAACTTCGGCAAGATGTCTGATGATGCCAGCGAGTTGATGATTGCGGGTGACAAAAAGCGACGCACTGGTTTCCAGGTTTGTCTGAGCTGTGGAATGGTTAAACGCCCGCGTAACAATGATCCGCGGCGAGATCATGATCTGAGCTGTAAGTACCGAAGTGAGCCAGAAAAAGCGAAGTTTGAAGATTATCTCTATCTTTATCGCCAGCTGGAATCCGAAGCGCTGCGTATTTTATTACCTGTAACCAGTTACAGTAATGACCGTATTGTTGAGTCGTCACTTGCTGCGGCCATCCAGCTTGGGTTGAAAAATTACTTCAAGGGGAATGTTGACCACCTTAAGGGCGTTGTGTATCGCGAACCTGAAAACGAGGGTGAATCCTGGCGGCAATATCTGGTTATCTACGATACGGTGCCGGGAGGAACGGGCTCTCTAAAAGAGCTGATGAGAACGCCAGACAACCTGCTGAAATTGTTGCAGCAGGCCTATCAGGCATTAGTGGAATGTAGCTGTAATCACGATACCAGCAAAGATGGCTGTTACCGTTGTGTATACGCCTATCGTGACCGTGGGCGCATGAAGTTTGTTTCACGTGACCAGTCACGCGTACTGTTGGCGCAAATTCTTAAAGCCAGCGATAAAATTCGCCAAATTAAAACCATCAATAGTATTTCGCTCGACGCAATGATGGGGTCTGAGCTTGAGAAGCGATTTATCAGCTGCTTACAGGAGCAAAAAAGCCTGGTTGTTAGCCGCAGCTACGCGCACCAAAGCGCAGGCTGGGTTATCAATACCCGAGCGGAGTCTTCGTCCAGTTGGCATTTAAAAGCACAAGTAGATTTAGGGGTTAAAGAGGGGGTGGGTATTCCATCACGCCCTGATTTTGTTCTTTACCCTATTGCGCAACCAGCAGATATAAAGCCAGTCGCGATTTTCCTCGATGGTTATGCATTCCATAAAGACTGTGTGTCTGACGACGTACAAAAACGTCAAGCAATTAAAGATAGTGGTCATTATCATGTCTGGACTATCGGTTGGCGTGACCTCAACGAAGCGGGCTGTAAGCATCTTCAGGATGTACTAGGTCTTTTGCATAATCCGGAAATGAAAAAGCCTACGGTTTATAACCGATTCCATGATGTCAATTTTGTGACCTTGCATACTTCGGTACAGGACAGGAACAGCTTCGATTTGTTACTTGATTATCTGACGGAGCCTGAGCAAAAAACCACGCTTTGGAAAAAGCTGGCTGCTGCACATGCCTGGGTATGGCTGGACGTTAAGCGTTCGCAAGAGCCAGGTGTCCAGCAAAAATATGCTTATGAAATGCAGGAAAATGCCTCACCTGTACGTCAGAAGCAGATTTTACCCGACGAACCCTTTGTTTTTGGCGGGCTTCTGGACAGTTGCGGTTCATCTCAACCATTTATTGAGTTGGCATCAGTATTACTTCAAAGCTATCTCAAGACTATGCCAACAGCGGATCAGCTGTGTGAGGCATTACGACTTCATCTCTGCTTTGATGACCGCCATTCAGAAGATAGCGGTTATGAAGCTGGATTTTATGGTTTCTGGCGCCTGGTGAACCTGCTGCAATTTTTGCCTGATATGTCGTTTACCAGTCGTAAAGCAATACACCAGCCACAAGAAAAATTAGTAGTTTTGCCGACAGAAATAGCTCAAGAAGTGCAGTCAGATGCCAGTTGGGCAGAAATTATTGAGTTTGAATTACTCACCAATGAAGAAATTGCTTTGCTTCAGGCTCATGACCTTGGAGCGCCTGTTCCTGGCTACGCCTTACAAAACGATCTGGGTGAGATTATTGCAGAAGCCGATCTTGCCTGGCCTGAACGGAAACAGGTCATCATTTTCGAAGATGAGAACTTCGCTTCTCATTTCACAACACATGGCTGGCAGGTCGCTTTAGGCCCAATCAGCGAAGAAACCTTACAACATCTGTCAGGAGGTGATAAATGACGGTTCAGTCGCCAAAAGTGGCACTTTCTGATGGCTTTTTGGGGGCGTTTGCTCGTATCCCAAAAGCGCAGCAGAAGAAAGTTCAGGAGTTTATTTCTAAGTTTCGCCAGGATCCCACCAGTAATGGGCTGAACTATGAAAAGATTCACGATGCTCGAAGTACCAATGTCCATTCGGTTCGCATTGATCAAACTTATCGCGGTATCGTGCTTAAACCAGAACAAGGCGCGATATATATGCTGATGTGGGTGGACAAGCATGACGAAGCCTATGAATGGGCGCGCCGTCATGACTGTTCGATTCACCCATTAACTGGGGCGATTCAGGTTATTGATATTAGTTATATCAAGGCTGTGCCTGAACCTGTTGCACCTGATAAACCTAAGCTGTTTGCTGCATATTCAGCCGATCAGATATTGGCATTAGGTGTTCCTCCTGTATTTATCGATCAGGTTATGGTTCTTACGGATGTCGATGGGCTTAACCAGCTTGAAAACGTTATGCCTGCAGAGACCTGGGAGCCACTTCATTGGTTGTCTGAAGGATTGGATTACCAAGAGGTTCTGGAAGAGTTTAACGACCGCAAAGATGTGCCTGTCGATACTAACGACTTCATCGAAGCTATTGAACGCAGTAAGCGTCGATTCCATGTAGTGGAAAATGAGCAAGAACTGCTCCAAATGCTTAATGCACCACTAGAAAAGTGGCGAATCTTTTTGCACCCCAGCCAGCGTAAGTTGGTAGAAAATCCAGCGACCGGCCCTGTTCGTGTATTGGGTGGAGCAGGTACAGGGAAAACAGTAGTCGCTATGCATCGTGCAAGATGGCTTGCTCAACGTTTGGGTGATCAACCTGGCAAGAAAATTCTGTTTACGACTTTTACTCGTAACCTTGCTGCAGATATTCGCGCCAATTTACAGCGTCTTTGTTCTCGTGAAGAAATGGCTCGCATCGAAGTTATTAATATTGATGCCTGGATGAGTGAACAACTTAAACGCCATGGTTATGATTTCCGTGTAGTTTATGAAAGCGATGAAGGTCGACGTAAATGCTGGAGTTATGCCTTGCAGCAAGCCCCAGCAGAGCTCGGTTTATCTGATAATTTTTACGCGGAAGAATGGGCTCGGGTAGTGCAACCCAATGCGGTCTACAGTCGTGAAGACTACCTTAAAGTTAGTCGGCTAGGGCGAGGAACGGCATTGTCGCGTATTCAGCGAGCCAAAATATGGCCTGTATTTGAAGAGTTTCGTTCCCAAATGGCACGCGCAAAATTGCGTGAAATGGGGGATGCGATGCATGAAGCGATTGTCCTGTTTAAAGAAAAACAGGTTCAGTTACCTTATAGCAGCATTGTGGTCGATGAAGCCCAGGATATTGGTGCTCCGGCCTTTACTCTAATTCGTAGTCTGGTACCTGAGTCACCTAATGATCTGTTTATTGTCGGTGATGGGCATCAGAGGATCTATCGCAATAAGGTTGTCCTGGGGCAATGTGGCATTAATGTCCGTGGTCGCCGAAGTAAGAAACTAAAAATTAACTACCGTACAACCGAAGAAACTCGTCGGTTTGCCGTTGGGTTGTTGACTGGAGTTAAGGTAGATAACCTGGATGGTGAAGCAGATGCCAGCAATGATTATCTGTCATTGCTGCATGGTGATTTACCAACCATAACGCATGCTACCGATTTTAAAGAAGAAGCAGGCACCATCGTTAAACAGATTCAGGCGTTACTGGCTAATAATGTGCGTTCCCAGGATATTTGTATAACGGCCCGTACCAAGCACGCCTATGACCGTTATGCTTCTGCGTTAGATGATGCTGGAATTGAAACTTATTCTTTAGGCCAGGACAGCGGTGATACTGATCAACGTTCTGGGGTGCGTATGGCAACGATGCATCGCATCAAAGGACTTGAGTTCCAGTATGTCTTCCTTGCCGGGATTAACGATGGTGTTGTACCTGAGGTGAAAGCAATAACTTCAGATGATCCTGTAGAGAAACGTGATGCGTTGTTCAATGAACGAGCATTGCTTCACGTGGCAGCAACACGTGCAGTAAAAGGATTATTTGTTTCATCATACGGTAAACCTAGTTTCTTACTGGAGCCTGAAAGCGAGTAACACAACCAGATAACCAGAAGCTACAGCTTCTGGTTATCTGCATTTTAGCCCTAATCAATATCGGCCACTGATTTGCTGATTTGGTAAGGATTAGGAAATCAAGTGGCACATGGAAGGGCTTTCGCAGTGCACAAATTGCGTGTTGTTAGCCCTGTGGGCATAAAGGACTGACGCAACGAAATGTACATAGAAAAATTTCTGACTGAATACGATGACTCGCTAACAGGTGAATTGAATGTTGATCCGCTTGGGCAATTAGTCATCTGGTCGTCCTGGGGACAGGACATCTTTCATAGCCGTATTACTTCTATCGCAAATGATGTGCGGCAATACACGCTGAATCTAATGCATCACAGCGTACTGCGCCAGCTGCTGGCAGATGACAAGCAGCAAACTGCTGGCGCGATGAAAGGCCTCTACCGCACACAAAAGATTGAGGATCAGGCGAGTCAGGATTTTGTTAACACCGTCAGCGACGTCATGACACAGACCCTGTCAGATATATCGCTTCCCGCAGCCGTTACCGCTGTGGTCAGCTCGGTTATAAACGCAGTTGCCTCTATTGCCAGAAGTGTCTGGCGATTTTTCTTCTAAACCTTCCTGACGGTTACCGGGCACAGGTTCCGGGAAATCTGTTCACCTTCGTAGTGCAAACTCCTGGTCATGAACGGGGAAACACGACGGCGATGAAGACCTACCGCAAAGATGCGGATGTGGGTGTGCAACACGCTGTCATTGCGCAGCTTGCATATGCACTGCCAGAGATAGCGCCGTTTGACAGTAAGGCGGGTGTTAAGGCTGTCGGTGATGCGATTCGTAAGCAAAGGTGATGTGGGCATTTAAATGTGTTGAGGGCAATTTCGGTGTATTTTACCTATTGTATTATAAATGCGTTGGTTAAGATTGTGGCATCGTTATAGGATGGCAAGAGAGCGAGTTCTGGTGAGGTTGCTGGTGGTAGGGCATTACAAGATGACAAACCATGCCAACAAATGCTTACTGTCTGGCCTCTATTCATGAATATTCCATTTTGTGGCGGATTACCATGCCATACGTTTGTTTTTCAACTATATAACGTTTTGAGAGGCGTTTATGTCTTGCCCATTGCTCGTATTTCGCGTTGGCTACATGCCGTTTTATGATGGTGTCGATACTATCACCAGTGGTGGAGCTTACATTAGAGCAAACGGTGTTGGTGGAGAAATGTGGAACTTTCATGATGAAGCAGGAAGGTGCTATGGGTATGTAATGACAAAAGGTTTTGCTGGTATTGATCTTCGCAGGTTGGATGATACGGTTTCATGGGAAGAAAATGACGAGTTTGATGGAGTAGACGTTGTATTTATTGCAAAAAAACCGGGTGTGGGGCAAGTAGTAGTAGGTTGGTATAATGGAGCCACGGTATTTCACAAAAAGTATCGAAGGTGTTCAGGAAGGAAGAAATTTGGAGATTGGGATACATTTGATTACTTGTGCCAAGTTGATGCCGAACATGCCATTCTTCTTTCAGAAGACTCAAGAACATTTGAGGTGCCATCTGCTTCAGTCGATGGTAAAGGTTTCCCTG
>NZ_DATERI010000109.1:0-5139 GCF_035271705.1 Buttiauxella sp. | reverse complement strand
CACCCGGAGCAAGGCCAAATAGGGGTTCACATGGTACGGCCCGTACTGAACCCGGGTAGGCTGCTTGAGCCAGTGAGCGATTGCTGGCCTAGATGAATGACTGTCCACGACAGAACCCGGCTTATCGGTCAGCTTCAACTTTTTTTTAAGCAATCGTTGGTGTGTCTCTGGTGGTGAAATGAGAAACATCAACGGTTGCAATAACTCTTATATTGCCTACTGCAACACCATAAATAATTTCTCCTCTTCTGATCATAAAAACCTTTACGGTTCAGGCTCAATAATAAGAGTTTTATTAATTCATTGCCTGAATAAGAACACAGTAATATTTTCATGGTGAATAATTCGAAATGACATTTTATTTTAACAACAATACATTTCGAATAATGTGGTTTATTTGTAAAATGAGAACAGGGGATAAATAGAACGACAGCAAGTAAAGGGACTTATAATGGGAGTCAAGGGCAATTATCTTTTCAGGGGTGACAAAACCGCCTGTGGCGGTGTAATCATAGATGGATGTCCTGACCATCAGCATTTTGGGAAAGACATGGTCTGCGAAGGTCACAGGGCAACCTGTGGCAAGCATGAAGGGCTATACCGTATTGCGGGAGGGATTCGCGACACTATCCACGGTAAGAGAATTGCTGGAACGCTGCACAGCCGAAGTTCTTGCCCATGTAGATCTCGCCTTGTCCCCTCAAACTTCTATGATAGTTACGAGCTTGATAATGAAGTGATTCCAACCAGTATTGGTTCACGGGAGATTGCCGGTCTTCCTGAACAGCCCGAACCCGTTCAGCACGCACAATCTACAAAAAAAGATCCAAAATCTGATAAACCCAAAGGTATCGATGCAGGTTTTACCATTATCCCGTTTGGCGGTACAACAGAAGCCTGGCAACGTCTGTTATTCACAGAGAACCCACCTGCAGGTGTAAAAGAACTCTTTTCCACGTTGAACGGCCCGGATGAAAGATACAAAGCCGGTTCTATTATGCTGGTAGTTGATCCTGATAAACAGGACGACGAACAGATCGCCCACATGCAGGCCGCGAAAGCGCGAATTGATGCAGCGTTAGCTCCTCTCTCCATTCAGCAAGCCAACTTTCTCTACAAGCACAAAGACACCATTGAGATGTTCGCTGCTGCTGTAACCACTGCAAACGACGCTGCTGGAAATGTGGGAAGAGCGACGGAAGCAGCGAAGGGATATTTCGAACGAGTCGAAAAAATTCTTGTCGAGATCGAGAAGACATACAAACATCAGTACATTACCAGCGGTTCACTGATCGGCGAGCAATTTTTTGTTGAGCGCCGCCGCTTGTTTGGTCAACTTGATAGCGTTCTTAAGATGTTCATGAAGCATCGCTTCATGTTCAAAGAGTACGCCGATCTGAAAAGTGCTCTTGGCCTCTCCAGCCGTTCAATCACGCACCGCTGGAACGAAACAGGCGTTAGCGATATTGAAGGTTACGCAACCCATATCGAGAAGCTGGCGAAGTACGTTAAGTGGATGGAAACCGCCGGGAAGATCGGTATTGGTCTGTCCGCTTTGGATACCGCAGCGAAGATCACGGAAGCCTGTACCGTGGGGCGAGATTGTGCGAAAACGTCGTTTACCTCTATTGGTGAGTTTTCCGGTAGCCTGATCGGCAGTGCGATAGCTGGAAAAATTGCGGGTACAGCCGCAGCAAATACCGTCTGTGCGATAGTGCTTGGCGCTGCAACCATAGAAGCCGCAGGTGCCGGAGCATTACTTTGTACGCTTGGGGTAAATGGCGCTATTGCATATGGGAGCGATAAAGCCACATCCGCGTTCGGTGGCTTCGTTGGTGAATCGCTATATGAGGTTACAAGCAATGACTATTGATGACCTACTTAGCGCCAAGGCAACAGTAATTATTGGTGCACTTGCTTTCGGCTTCGGTATAGCCAGTATCATAGCCTCAGTTCTGAACAGGGATAGATTTAAAGAGATCTGCATCCTGTACAAAGAAAGATACGGTAGTTTGCCTGATGCTGTATTGCTGTTCGAGAACGTCAACACGCTTTATGTCAAAGTGGCATACAGCACAAAAGTGAGTTTTATATACATGCCGCTGTTGTGGAATAAAAGCTCAATCCTGACCAAAAATGATGACAAGGACTTTATTCGTGGGCTACCAAAACGGCTTATTGGTCCATTCTACGCGGAGATATACCTAGCGGTTGTCAGTCTGTTGTTTTTTATCGTTGGTGTGTTACAAATGTTAGCTATTAAGCATGGTTGGGTGTGAAAGGCGCGTCCATTGTAGAGCTTTACTCTCTCACACGGAGTGAGATACAGTCTGCGGCACAAGGCAACCCCAGCGCCGCAGATGCCTGACGCACAGTTGAACGAAGCTGACTTATCGGTCAGCTTCAACTTCTTAAAGAACCCCGCTTCGGCGGGGTTTTTGCTTTCTGGTCATCTGGCCATGTGGGCAAATGATACCAATTATCAAAATTGCGACGCTAAGCACATTTCACTGTTTATGTGGTTAATGAATCCGTTCATTTACCCTATACGATCCAAATCACAAAATTTCCCGCTAAAAAATAACGATTTCTCAGTGTTGTTAATTTGTTGCTGATGTTGCGGTAATGGTGTTTATAGTTTTCACATTTGATATGTGAATATTGAATTCAAAAACATTCCCAGTGTGAATGTGTGATGTATTCGACCCTTTTGTATGCGCGGGCAACATCATTATTTTTCTATTTGATAAAACACAAAAATGTTTTAAATAGAAAATGGTTGTTTATTAGCCGTTAATTGTCTGAAAGATAGTCTTTATTGATATTTTAAAATACAAAAAATCCACCGTGGTTATCACCATAAAATAAAGTTATTACCGCCATTTTTGTTGATCAATATCAGCGTATTGGTGTGTTTTTATATTATCAACTCATTGATATATATGTGTTTTAATGGTGTTTTGTCGAGGTTGGTAATGATGCGAAAAGTCAAATTGTGAGTAACAGCACATACCCCCTGAAACACTATTAGGTAGAATTCGCCCCGTCATAGGGAAATAAGCGCAGAATATTATGAACACTATTATTCTACCGAAAACACAGCACCTCGTGGTATTTCAGGAAGTCATTAAAAGTGGCTCCATAGGTTCTGCGGCAAGACAACTGGGCCTGACGCAACCGGCCGTCAGCAAAATCATCAGCGATATCGAGTCCTACTTCGGTGTTGAAGTGATGATTCGTAAAAACACGGGCGTTAAGTTGACCGCTGCAGGCCAGGTTCTGCTCTCGTATTCAGAGTCGATCACTCGCGAAATGAAAAACATGGTGAGCGAGATCAACAGCCTCAGTTTTAGCACCGTTATGGACGTCTCCTTTGGCTATCCGTCGCTGATAGGCTTCACCTTCCTGTCTGAGATGATCAAAAAATTCAAGGAAGTGTTCCCGAAAGCGCGCGTCTCGATGTACGAAGCACAGCTCTCTTCGTTCCTGCCCGCTATCCGCGACGGCCGACTGGATTTTGCCATCGGCACGTTAAGCGATGAAATGCTGCTGCAGGACCTGCACGTCGAGCCGCTGTTTGAGTCCGAGTTTGTGCTGGTCGCCAGCAAATCACGAACGTGCACCGGACCGACGACACTGGCATCGCTCACGCACGAGCAGTGGGTGATGCCGCAAACCGATATGGGCTACTACAAAGAACTTCTGACCACCCTGCAAGACAACCACATCAGCATTGAAAACATCGTCCAGACCGATTCCGTCGTTACCATTTATAACCTTGTCCTCAATGCCGATTACCTGACGGTGATCCCCCGTGACATGATTGCGCCATTCGGCTCGGACCAGTTTATTGTTCTGCCGGTGGAAGATGAATTACCCGTGGCGCGTTATGCCGCCGTGTGGTCAAAAAATTACAGTATTAAAAAATCAGCGTCAGTATTAGTTGAACTGGCAAAACAATATTCGTCGATGAATATCGAAAAACGACGATAGAAATAATGATGATTTAAAACACCCGGAGCGACGCTTTTTAACGCTCTGATACCCTGACTTTGCCTGAAAACAATGAATTATTATAACGAGGATATTATGCACATTACTTACGATCTCCCGGTAACTATTGAAGATATTCAGGATGCCAGAAAACGACTGGCAGGAAAAATCTATAAAACCGGTATGCCGCGCTCGAATTATCTCAGCGAACGTTGTAAGGGTGAGATATTCCTGAAGTTTGAAAACATGCAGCGCACCGGTTCATTCAAAATTCGCGGCGCGTTTAATAAGTTAAGCTCGCTCACCGATGCTGAAAAACGCAAAGGCGTTGTCGCCTGTTCGGCAGGAAACCATGCGCAGGGCGTGTCGCTCTCCTGCGCCATGCTCGGTATCGACGGCAAAGTGGTGATGCCGATGGGCGCGCCGAAATCCAAGGTTGCCGCCACGCGCGACTACTCCGCCGAAGTGGTGCTGCACGGCGAGAACTTTAACGACACCATCGCCAAGGTCAGCGAAATTGTCGAAATGGAAGGGCGCATTTTTATTCCGCCTTACGATGACCCAAAAGTGATTGCCGGGCAGGGCACCATCGGTCTGGAAATTCTTGAAGATTTATACGACGTGGATAACGTCATTGTGCCTATCGGCGGCGGCGGATTAATTGCCGGAATTGCCACGGCGATTAAATCCATCAACCCGACCATTAATATTATCGGCGTGCAGTCTGAGAACGTTCACGGTATGGCAGCGTCTTATCAGGCCGGGGAAATCGTTAACCATCGCGTCACCGGAACATTAGCAGACGGCTGCGATGTTTCTCGTCCCGGTAAATTAACCTTCGAAATTGTTCGTGAATTAGTTGACGACATTGTTCTGGTCAGCGAGGACGATATTCGCAACAGCATGATCGCGCTCATTCAGCGAAATAAAGTGGTGACAGAAGGTGCTGGCGCGCTGGCCTGCGCGGCGTTATTAAGCGGCAAACTTGACCATTATATTCAGGGTCGTAAAACCGTCTGCATTATTTCCGGCGGCAATATCGATCTCTCCCGTGTTTCCCAAATTACCGGCTTCGTTGACGCATAAAGGTGACCTATGAGCAACACAGAAAGCATTATCGTTGGCCAGACAAAAACGTCCTCCTGG
>NZ_DATERI010000108.1:0-18024 GCF_035271705.1 Buttiauxella sp. | reverse complement strand
CCCACCACTGGTTTTCCCCAAACATCGTGATAGTCTTTTAAACACACCCCGCCTTCGGAGATAGCACCCGTTTATGATACGCCTCGCTGTTATTGGAACTAACTGGATCACCCGTCAGTTCGTCGATGCTGCCCACGAAAGTGGTAAATATAAACTCACCGCGGTCTACTCCCGCTCGCTTGAACAGGCGCAATCCTTCGCCAGTGATTATCTGGCGGAACATCTTTTTACCGATCTTGAGGCGATGGCGAAAAGCGACGCGATTGATGCGGTTTACATCGCCAGCCCGAATTCCCTGCACTCGCCACAAACGCTGCTGTTTTTAAGCCATAAAAAGCATGTGATTTGTGAAAAGCCACTGGCGTCTAATTTGCGTGAAGTAGAAGCAGCGATTGCCTGCGCACGCGAAAACCAGGTGGTGTTGTTCGAGGCGTTTAAAACGGCCAGCTTGCCGAACTTTATCGCCCTGCAACAAGCGTTGCCCAAAGTGGGTAAGATCCGCAAAGTGCTGCTCAACTACTGCCAGTACTCTTCGCGTTATCAGCGTTATCTTGATGGCGAAAACCCAAATACCTTTAATCCGGCGTTCTCGAACGGCTCGATTATGGATATCGGTTTTTACGTGCTGGCTTCTGCCGCAGCGTTGTGGGGTGAACCAAAATCCGTCCACGCAACGGCCAGCCTTCTGGAAAGTGGTGTCGATGCTCACGGTTCAGTGCAGATGCATTACGGCGATTTCGATGTGAACCTGCTGCATTCCAAAGTGAGCGATTCGGTTGTCCCAAGCGAGATTCAGGGCGAGGCCGGTTCACTGGTTATCGAGAAAATCTCTGAATGCCAGCGCATCACCTTTATACCGCGTGGTGGGAAACCGCAGGACCTGACCATTCCACAGCATATCAATACCATGCTGTATGAAGCCGAGGTCTTTGCTCGCCTGGTTGCCAGCAACGAAGTGAATCATCCTGGTTTAGTCACCTCGCGCATCACTGCCGCGCTGAGTACGGAAATCCGCGCACAGACTGGTGTGAAATTCCCGGCGGATGAGGTTACTGCACATTCACCAGCGTGATATACCGGCGTAAAGCTATGTAAAACGAAGGGCGAAATGTTGACCGAATGTGTCAAACATATTAATTTCTCGCCCGCAAAGGGGAGTAACTTCTTCTATCCAACTTTATTTGCAGTGTAGCAAGGCGGCGACTGAATGAATCGCCAGGAACGTAGCAAACGACGTGACTGGTGTGAATGAGGAAAACCAACGCAGCTACGGTGCGAATAAAGCAGGATTTGCCGGTTAATCGTCATTACGGTGTTTAAAGCACCCGGTTACCGGGCAACGTATATACGTTGTAAGTGAGACCTTGCCGGAAGGCGAGATCCCTGTTGCAAGCATTAGCGGCTGGCGTCTTCCGACGTTGGCCGTTTTTGTTTTGTTTGAAGGAATCCCTTTTATGAATAGTGTCGGTACTCCATTACTGTGGGGCAGTTTTGCTGTCGTGGTCCTTATCATGTTGGCCATCGACTTGCTGCTTCAGGGTCGCAAAGGCTCACACACCATGACCATGAAACAGGCGGCCGTGTGGTCCCTGGTTTGGGTTACGCTTTCGCTGCTGTTTAATGCGGCATTCTGGTGGTATCTCACCGGAACCTCTGGCCGTGAAGTGGCAGACGCTCAGGCTCTCGCCTTCCTCACCGGTTATCTGATTGAAAAATCCCTCGCAGTGGATAACGTTTTTGTCTGGCTGATGTTGTTCAGTTATTTTGCCGTGCCTGCCGCTTTGCAGCGCCGCGTACTGGTCTACGGCGTGCTGGGCGCGATTGTGCTGCGTACCATTATGATCTTCGCCGGTAGCTGGCTGATTTCTCAGTTTGAGTGGTTGCTGTATGTGTTCGGTGCCTTCTTGCTGTTTACCGGTCTTAAGATGGCACTGTCGAAGGAAGATGAAGGCGGTATTGGTGATAAACCGCTGGTGCGCTGGATTCGCGGCCACCTGCGCATGACGGATAAAATCGAAGGCGAAACATTTTTCACCCGCAAAAATGGCGTGCTGTTCGCAACACCGTTGCTGCTGGTGCTGATTCTGGTTGAACTGAGTGACGTGATTTTTGCGGTCGACAGTATCCCGGCTATTTTCGCGGTAACCACTGACCCGTTCATCGTGCTGACATCCAACCTGTTTGCCATCCTCGGTCTACGTGCGATGTACTTCTTGCTGGCAGGCGTGGCAGAACGCTTCTCAATGCTGAAGTACGGCCTGTCGATTATCCTGATATTTATCGGCGTGAAGATGATGATTGTCGATTTCTACCACATCCCCATCGCGGTTTCGCTGGGCGTGGTCGGTGGCATTCTGGCGTTGACGCTTATCATCAACGCTATCGTGAACTACCGTAACGATCAGAAGAATATCGCGAAGTAATACACCATGTATTGTCGGATGGCGTTACGCAAATCCGACCGACGAAACAGCGTCTGTTACCCCGTCTTTGGCGGGGTTTTTCTTTTAAAAGTACGAGTTGTACGAAGTGCTGCTAATGTCACATATTTGTTAATATTTAGTTATAAAACCTAGTCGACACCAAAATAAACAGTGATTACTACTTACTACACCGCGACATTTCCTTATACTCCACCAGGCAAACACATATCTTTACATCCGGTCGGAAAAGTACCTCAGAGTACAGGCTCAGGATGGGACGACACATAAAACAGGAAGGCTATTCATGGCTACACAATCTCCGGGTATTATCAAACGCCTGGCACAGGGCAGTCTGGTCAAACAGATTTTGATTGGGTTGGTGCTGGGTATCGCGCTGGCTGCATTTTCAAAACCAGCCGCTATTGCCGCAGGTTTGCTCGGCACATTATTCGTCGGTGCATTGAAAGCAGTTGCGCCAGTGCTGGTTCTGATGCTGGTAATGGCATCAATCACCAACCATAAGCACGGCCAGAAAACCAGTATTCGCCCGATTCTGGCGCTCTATCTTCTGGGAACATTTAGCGCAGCGTTAACCGCTGTGGTGGTCAGTTTCCTGTTCCCTTCCACACTGCATCTGGTCACTGGCGCAACGGATATCACTCCGCCGTCAGGTATTGTGGAAGTTCTGCGCGATTTGCTCCTGAGCATGGTTGCCAACCCAATTAACGCGCTGCTTAACGCCAACTACATCGGTATTCTGGTGTGGGCTGTGGGCCTGGGCTTCGCTCTGCGTCATGGCAATGAAAGCACTAAAAACCTGATTAACGATGTCTCCGATGCGGTGACCTTCATCGTGAGAGTAGTGATTCGTTTTGCCCCTATCGGTATTTTTGGCCTGGTCGCATCAACACTGGCCACCACCGGCTTTGACACGCTGTGGAGCTATGCGCAACTGCTGCTGGTACTGGTTGGTTGTATGTTCGGCGTGGCGCTGGTAATCAACCCGCTGCTGGTGTTCGTGAAGATTCGCCGCAACCCGTACCCACTGGTGTTCGCTTGCCTGCGTGAAAGTGGCGTGACCGCCTTCTTCACCCGTAGCTCTGCGGCTAACATTCCGGTGAACATGGCGCTGTGTGAAAAGCTGAATCTGGACCGCGATACCTATTCTGTATCCATCCCGTTGGGCGCAACCATTAACATGGCGGGTGCTGCAATCACCATTACCGTTCTGACTTTGGCTGCGGTAAATACCCTGGGTGTTCCGGTTGATTTGCCAACCGCGTTGCTGCTGAGTGTGGTGGCGTCACTGTGTGCTTGCGGGGCGTCTGGTGTGGCGGGCGGTTCTCTGCTGCTTATCCCTCTGGCGTGCGGCATGTTTGGTATCCCGAATGAGATTGCCATGCAGGTTGTCGCTGTTGGCTTCATCATCGGTGTGTTGCAGGATTCTTGCGAAACCGCACTGAACTCCTCAACTGACGTGCTGTTTACTGCGGCGGCTTGCCAGGCAGAAGATGCACGCCTGGCTGAAAAAAACCCGTTACGCGGTTAATGCTCAACGCTCCCTGTCTTTCAAGGCAGGGAGTGTCACTCCTGCTGTTGCACCACGTCTTTTTCGACTTTAAACGGATCAATTCCCCGCTTTTGCATGCGCCAGAAACGAATGATGTTCAGGCCATTCATCACCAAAAAACTTCCTTCGATTAACGTCCCACCAATCGAGCCCAACCAGAAGTTATGCGTCACCCAACAAGCCGTGGAGCACCACATCACACAACGTATTGTTAACCCTTTGCAGCGGAATAACGCCCAGGTACTGGCGACTGTCCCGGCAATCGGCAGTAATTCCATCGCATGGTTAAATTTAGCCAACCCCAATCCTAACGTCAGCGCGATGAAAATCCCCATCACCCACAGGTTCCGCGTGCGCAGAGAGATAACGGTTCGTAGTGCGTTGAGTTCAGCACTCATGCCAGCCGGGCTTGCGCCCATCAAAAAGAAGTGGATACCGATGATGGCGCTGTAACCCGCCAGTTGTAGCTTGAAACGTCGTTCGTCGCGGTTAACGAACGTGGTGATGCCAACCACAAAGGCGAGAACGCCGACGCCCTGGGCAACCCAATACGCGGTCATGACAAATCCTTGAGAGTAAAAACGAGGCGAAAAAAAACGGCATTTCGAATATCAAAATGCCGTTTCATATTAACACCTGAGGGGCTATTTACAACGTAACGCCGCTTTTAAAGATTGCCAACTCGCGGAAATCATTGCGTTCGTTGCAGGTCTTTTTGCCGTTCGCGATATCCACAATAGCGTCGACAAACTCGGTCAGTAAGGTGTTCATGTCGCTACCGTGCAGCAGTTTGCCTGCGTCAAAATCAATCCAGTGTGGCTTTTTAGTCGCCAGTTCACTGTTGGTCGCGATTTTAACGGTTGGCACAAAACCACCGTATGGCGTTCCGCGCCCGGTACTGAACAGCACCATATGGCAACCTGCTCCGGCAAGGGCACTGGTGGCAACGGCATCGTTACCTGGCGCACTTAACAGATTCAGGCCTGGCGTTTTCAGGCGCTCGCCATAACGCAGTACATCAACAACCTCGCTCTCACCGGCTTTTTGCGTACAGCCGAGGGATTTTTCTTCGAGCGTAGTGATACCGCCCGCTTTGTTCCCTGGTGATGGGTTCTCGTAGATCGGCTGGTTATGTTCGATAAAGTACTGTTTGAAGTCGTTCACCATGGTGACGGTTTTTTCAAACGTGGCTTCGTCGCGGCAATGGCTCATCAGAATGCGTTCGGCGCCAAACATTTCAGGGACTTCCGTCAGCACAGTCGTGCCACCGTTCGCCACCATATAGTCTGAGAAACGCCCCAGCATTGGGTTCGCCGTGATACCAGACAAACCATCAGAACCCCCGCATTCAAGGCCGAATTTGAGCTCGCTGATTTTGCCTGGTTCACGCTTATCATGGCGCATCACTTCGTAAAGCTCTTGCAACTGCTCAAGCCCGGCTTCCACTTCGTCATCTTGCTGTTGGCAAACCATGAAGTGGACGCGAGAAGCATCATATTCGCCCAGCGTTTCACGGAAGGTGCTCACCTGGTTGTTTTCACAACCCAGGCCAATCACCAACACCGCGCCCGCATTTGGGTGACGCACCATGTTTTGCAGCATAGTACGGGTGTTGATGTGGTCTTCGCCCAGTTGCGAGCAACCGAACGGATGGCTGAACAGGAAGACACCATCGATATCTTCAGCGTCGTTGTTCTGTTTCAGGAAACGGGTCTGGATCTGACGCGCAATGCCGTTTACACAGCCCACGGTTGGCAGGATCCACAACTCGTTACGCACCCCTACTTCGCCATTTTCACGGCGGTAAACGCTCACGTCGCGATCTGCCGCCTGGCTTGCCAGAGACTGGAAATCAGGTTGATAGCGATACTCATCCAGGTCGCTCAGATTGGTACGCGCGTTATGTGAATGAATGTGCTCACCCGGTTCGATCGTGGCCAACGCGTGGCCAATCGGCAAACCGTACTTAACCACATTCTCACCCTGCGCAATGGTGACAAGCGCAAATTTATGGCCACGTAACACCGGTTGGCGCAGCTTTATCTCTGCGTCATTAACGGTGACGACTTCACCTTCGGCCAGGTCCACTAGCGCGACAGCGACGTTATCTTGCGTATGGATCTTGATGTATTGCATATCAACCTCAGAGCCTGATTAGTTCAGTTCAATGCCAAAGTAGTCTCGGGCGTTGTTAAAGCAGATGTTTTCCACCATTTTGCCCAGCAACTGGATATCAGCTGGCGCTTCGCCCGCTTCAACCCAACGGCCAATCATCTGGCACAGGATGCGGCGGAAGTATTCGTGGCGGGTGTATGACATGAAACTACGGCTGTCAGTCAGCATGCCAACGAAACGGCTCAGCAGACCCAACTGCGCCAACTGCGTCATTTGACGCTCCATGCCATCTTTCTGGTCGTTGAACCACCAACCGGAGCCAAACTGCATCTTGCCTGGCATGCCTTCACCCTGGAAGTTGCCAATCATGGTGCCCAGCACTTCGTTATCGCGTGGGTTCAGGCAGTACAGGATAGTTTTTGGCAGTTCGTTGTTTTCGTTTTGCTTACTGAGCAAGCGAGAAAGTTCTTCCGCCAATGGGCGGTCATTGATGGAGTCAAAGCCTACATCTGGCCCCAGCAGTTTGAACTGACGCAGGTTGTTATTACGCAGTGCGCCAATGTGGTACTGCTGAACCCAACCGCGACGGGTATATTCCGCAGCAAGCCAAACCAGAACCGCAGTTTTGAACTGCGCAACTTCGTGCTCGCTTGGGGTTTCACCGGAAAGACGACGAGCCAGAATGCCATCCAGAGTTGACTCATCTGCTTCGGCAAACAGCACGACGTCTAATGCGTGGTCAGAAACTTTACAGCCATGTTCTGCGAAGTGGTCCAGGCGCTTGCTCAGTGCAGTTTGCAGATCACTGAAACGACGGATGTCGGTATCAGATACTTCAGCCAACTTGCCCATGTATTCAGCAAAGGTCGCTTGTTCGATATTGAAAGCTTTATCCGGGCGCCAGCTTGGCAGCACTTTGGTTTCAAAAGCATCTAACGCGATTTGGCGATGGAAACGCAGATCGTCGATTGGGTCATCAGTGGTCCCCACCATTTTCACGTTCATCTGCTTCATGATGCCACGGGCAGAGAAGCTGTCCTGCGTCAGCAGCTCGTTACATTCGTTCCAGATTTCATCAGCAGTGGTAGGTGACAGCAGTTTGCCGGTGATACCGAACGGACGACGCAGTTCGAGGTGAGTCCAGTGGTACAGCGGGTTACCGATGGTGTGTGGAACCGTTGCAGCCCAGGCATCGAATTTCTCGCGGTCAGTCGCATCGCCAGTACACAGACGCTCTTCCACACCGTTTGCACGCATACCGCGCCATTTGTAGTGGTCACCTTTCAACCAGATGTCATACAGGTTTTTAAACCGGTAATCTTCAGCAACTTGCTGCGGCGGTAAGTGGCAATGGTAGTCAAAGATAGGTTGGTCAGCTGCAAACTCATGATACAGGCGACGAGCAAATTCAGTATCCAGGAGAAAATCTTCAGTCATAAACTGGGCCATTGTAGGGTTCCTCTGTTCATAGCAGTTCGATGCTTGCGCATAATGCAAATAAAGTTATCACACCAATTTCTTGAGACCGAGTGGATTTTTGTGGTCTCAGTCACAAAAACCACACTTTAATTGTTAATATTATGTATAAAAAGAACCCCCATCCCGCGCCAGCTGTGGCTTGAAAGCCCTGACTATCCAAGAGTGATCAGATCGATACTTTTGTGATGTCACTCAACTTTTGAAGTTGTATGACAAGTTATCTTTCTGTCGTCGCAATACAGAAGTAATGGAATTACATCAGACGCTGGTATTACAAACAGCGCAAAACGGTACGGACACCGAGATTGCCACAGATACTTTATTTTTTATGGCAAGGTACGGGTCGTACCGGGTAATACCCCCGGATATGAACCCTCTAACAGAAAATACGTTCTGGCAGCAGTGCTGGACGTACAACTGCACCATGTGCGGTTGTCTAAAAGACGGGATGGAATTCAAAATGGGAAAGATTAAAGGCTTACGCTGGTACATGATTGGCCTGGTAACTATGGGTACCATACTGGGTTATCTGACACGTAATACTATTGCGGCTGCTGCACCAACCTTGATGCAAGAGCTGAATATTTCCACACAGCAATATTCCTACATTATAGCCGCCTACTCGGCTTGCTATACCATTATGCAGCCTGTTGCTGGCTACGTGCTTGATGTACTGGGTACTAAAATCGGCTACGCCGTCTTTGCTGTCGCATGGGCAATTTGCTGTTGTGCAACTGCACTCGCGGGAAGCTGGGGTGGCCTGGCATTCGCTCGTGGTGCCGTTGGTGCTGCAGAAGCCGCTATGATCCCTGCTGGCCTGAAAGCCGCGAGTGAATGGTTCCCGGCTAAAGAGCGTTCTATCGCCGTGGGCTACTTCAACGTCGGTTCTTCTATCGGCGGCATGATTGCTCCACCATTAGTCGTTTGGGCGATTGTGATGCACAGCTGGCAGATGGCATTCATCATCTCCGGTGTCCTGAGCTTTGCCTGGGCAATGGCATGGCTGTTTTTCTACAAACACCCACGCGACCAGAAAAAACTGTCTGACGAAGAACGTGAATACATCATTGGTGGTCAGGAAGCGCAACACCAGACCAACAACAGCAAAAAAATGAGCGCCTGGAAAATTGTGCAGAACCGCCAGTTCTGGGGTATTGCTCTGCCACGTTTCCTGGCAGAACCTGCATGGGGTACGTTCAACGCCTGGATCCCATTGTTCATGTTTAAAGTGTATGGCTTTGACCTGAAACACATTGCGATGTTTGCCTGGATGCCAATGCTGTTCGCTGACCTGGGTTGTATCGTTGGCGGCTACTTGCCACCTTTCTTCCAGCGCGTATTCGGCGTGAACTTGATTGTTTCTCGTAAAATGGTTGTGACCATGGGTGCGATTCTGATGATTGCTCCAGGTACAATTGGCCTGTTCACCAGCCCGTACGTGGCAATCGCCCTGCTGTGTGTGGGTGGCTTTGCTCACCAGTCACTGTCTGGCGCACTGATTACACTTTCTTCTGACGTATTTGGTCGTAACGAAGTGGCAACGGCGAACGGCCTGACCGGTATGGCGGCCTGGACTGCAAGTACGATGTTTGCGCTGGTTGTGGGTGCGTTGGCTGATACTGTTGGCTTCAGCCCACTGTTTGCTGCTCTGGCAGTGTTTGACATCCTCGGTGCTATCGTTATCTGGACCGTGCTACAAAACAAACCTATCAGTGAATTGAATAACGAGAAAAAGCCGAAACAAGCTCTGGCATAATCTGCGTCTCAGTTTGCATTCAAAGCCGCCTATTGGCGGCTTTTGTGTATCTGGAATATGGAGCCTACCTTTGAAAAGTGGTATAACAAATAAGGTCAACCGCAGGATCTTTTCCGGAGCTACAGTACAGATGGATATTATGGAACCACGTCGTCTTTATCAGCAACTGGCCGCTGAACTTAAGCAACGCATCGAAGATGGTGTTTATCTGGTTGGGGAAAAACTCCCGGCCGAGCGCTTTATTGCTGAAGAAAAGAACGTGAGCCGCACTGTGGTCCGTGAAGCAATCATCATGCTGGAAGTGGAAGGATACGTCGAAGTCCGCAAAGGCTCCGGCATCCATGTCATCGCCAATCAGGCGAAATACACCAATCTTCCTGATGAACAGTTTGAGTTCGCCAGTTTTGGTCCGTTTGAGCTGCTACAAGCTCGTCAGCTGATTGAGAGCAATATCGCTGAATTTGCGGCGACTCAAGTGACAAAGCAAGATATCGTCAAGCTCATGGAAATTCAGGAAATGGCGCGTAATGAGCACAATTTCCAGGATTCAGAGTGGGACCTTCATTTCCACACTCAGGTTGCTCTGGCGTCGCAAAATAGCGCCCTCGCCGCCATCGTGGAAAAAATGTGGAGCCAACGAATCCACAACCCATACTGGAAAAAACTTCACGAGCATATTGATAAGCGCACCGCTGACAACTGGTGTGACGATCATGACCAAATTCTTAAGGCATTGATTCGTAAAGACCCACATGCGGCTAAACTGGCAATGTGGCAACACCTGGAAAACACGAAACAAATGCTGTTTGATGCAACCAGTGATGATTTCGAATTTAATGCTGATCGCTATTTGTTTGCAGATAATCCGGTGATTCATCTCGATACAGCGACAAATGGTCAAAAGTAGTTATTTCCTCGCGCGAGGGTAAGCAAACCAACCAATAGTGTCAGCGTTTGTAAATACCCTCGCCAGCACCTCAGTGAGTCATCAAAATCAACACTCAGCAAATCACAAATACTGTGACGCCCTACGCAGAGCTTTGTTACAATTAGATGCATTTTCACTGACGGTGTAAGCTTGGCTTATCACCTGCCTGAATACGTTCAAACGGATTTGTAGCGTGAGCGGGTTACAAGCGGTGAATTGCAATCGGCAATAGCACATGAAAACAACACAAATAATACCGTGCTCCACAATCTGACTTTGATCAGCAGTCTTAACCGATGTACCAGGAATACTGAATGGAACTTTTCACGCAATTGTTGAACGCTCTATGGAACCAGGATTTTGAAACGCTCGCCAATCCAGGAATGATTGGCATGCTTTACTTCGTCTTATTCATGATTTTATTCCTTGAAAACGGCCTGCTTCCAGCTGCTTTCCTGCCTGGTGACAGTTTGTTGGTTTTGGTGGGTGTCCTGATTGCCAAAGGGGCAATGGGTTTTCCAGAAACCGTCATTCTATTAACTACCGCCGCAAGCCTCGGGTGTTGGCTCAGTTATATTCAAGGGCGCTGGCTTGGGAACACGAGCATCGTGCAGAATTGGCTTTCGCATCTCCCTGCCCACTATCACACGCGCGCGCATAATTTATTCCATAAACATGGCTTGTCTGCGTTACTGATTGGCCGTTTTATTGCTTTTGTTCGCACCCTGTTGCCAACTATTGCCGGTTTATCAGGTCTAAATAATGCGCGTTTCCAGTTCTTCAACTGGATGAGTGGGTTGTTATGGGTACTGATGTTGACCACGATGGGTTATCTGCTCGGCAAAACACCTGTATTCCTGAAATATGAAGATGCGTTGATGTCCTGCCTGATGCTGTTACCCGTCGTGTTGCTGGTAATGGGCCTGATCGGTACGTTGATTGTGCTATGGCGTAAGAAATACGGTAACCGCGGTTAAGAGGGATGACGATGAAAACACACGTTTTTCGTGGCCTGCAAGCCACGATGCTTATCAGTGCAGTTGCGGTAACTGCACTGCTGATCTGGGCTGGAATGCAACGCCCTGAATCGACGCTAGAAATTCGCTCCAACCAACAAGGTATCAGCATGCCGGACGGTTTTTTTGTCTGGCATCATCTTGATGCCAACGGGATCCCCTTCAAAAGCATTACCCCTGACAACAATTCTCTGTTGATCAAATTTGATTCAAGTGCACAAAGCGAAGCTGCAAAAGTCGTGTTGGATAAAACACTGCCGCGTGGTTACGTCATCGCTCAACAAGAAGAAGAAGAAGAAAACAGCGCCCGCAGTTGGCTGACACGTATGTTCAACGAAAATCTCCGCATCGGTTAATCCTTTCTTTAAATCCTAATTTGTTAACAGAAATTGGGTTTTTACTCAATTTCTGACTATGCTTGATTCTACTTAAATCACTACAAATTATCATTTTCTTAGTATTACTGGACTTTAATGTGTGTTTACCCTCGCGGCTAAACGTACGTCACAATGGAAGGTTTTTATCATGAACACTCGTACCGTATTGGCTATCGCCTTGTTATCTCTGACTTCTGCCGCACATGCAAACTCGCTGTGTAGCGAAAAGGAACAGGATATCCAGCGAGAAATTGGCTATGCGGAGAAGCACCAGAATAAAAGTCGTGTCGATGGGCTTAACAAAGCGTTGAAAGAAGTCCGCACCAATTGTACTGACAGCAGTTTACGTGCGGCACATCAGAAGAAAATCAACGAGCAAAAAACTGAAATCACTGAACGCAAAGCGGACCTTAAAGAGGCGCGAGCGAAAGGCGACACCGATAAGATTTCCAAGCGTGAACAAAAGCTTTCTGAAGCTGAGCATGAGCTTAAAACTTTGCAGGAACGTGATTACTAGATTCCTGCAATAAAAATAACCGCCAAACTTCAAAAACCTGGAGAAAATCATGTCAAAAGATACTACATCAGAACACTTGCGCGCTGAGTTGAAATCCCTGGCAGACACCCTGGAAGAAGTGCTAAGCGCATCGACGGACAAGTCCAGATCCGAACTCGAAAGACTGCGTGGTAAAGCGGAAAAAGCATTGAAAGAAAGCCGCATCCATCTGGGTGATACCGGTGACGTGATCGCTAAGCAAACGCGTGAAGCCGCAGCAAAAGCTGACGATTACGTTCGTGAAAATCCATGGACTGGCGTAGGTATTGGTGCAGCGATTGGCGTTGTACTCGGCGTACTGTTGACGCGTCGTTAATTATGCCTGACTCAAATCAAGCTCAAGGGCCGGGTAAGAGCATCCTCGGTATAGGTCAGCGCCTCATCACCATCGTCGTTGGGATGGTGGAAACTCGCATACGTCTGGCGGTGGTTGAGCTGGAAGAAGAGAAAGCTCATCTTGTTCAGTTGCTGCTCATGGTTGGATTAACCTTGCTGTTTGCAGCGTTTGGGTTAATGAGTCTGGTGGTGCTGGTTTTCTGGGCCGTCGAACCGCAATATCGTCTGAATGCCGTGATTGCAACGACTGTCATCTTGCTGTCGCTGGCATTAATCGGTGGCATCTGGACGCTGCGTAAGTCTCGCCAGTCCACACTGCTACGCCATACGCGGCGCGAACTCGAAAATGACCGTGCATTGCTGGAAGATGACAAACCATGAGCAAACATGAGCTTGATAAACGCAAAGCGCTTTTACTCGGCCAGATTCAGCAACAACGGTTGGATTTAAGTGCTGGCAGGCGTAACTGGCTTGAAGCGACTGGGGCTTATGACCGTGGCTGGAACACGCTATTAAGCTTACGTAGCTATGCTTTAATCGCCAGCAGCGTAGTGGCTATCTGGTCTGTGCGTCAGCCGAGTTTCATGATGCGTTGGGCCAGGCGTGGCTTTGGTGTCTGGAGCGCCTGGCGTATGCTTCGCACGACCTTACAACAGCAATCGCATTAACACCTAACACCCTACCCCTAAATACCTCAAGTTGCAGTCAACACACCTGCAACTTGAGGCATGACAGGGATAATCAATATATTTGATAAACATCGACAGTATTCCTAGCTAACAATCCGTAACCGCCCCGTCTATTATCCTCCACATCAACCGCAATCAACGGTAACTACCGGAAATTGCAAACACAAACATCCCTGGGCTGTTAGCACCCACAAGAGATTCGCTGGAGAGTAAAATGAAAAAATTAGATGATGCAGGTGTACTGGTAGCTCGTATCTTGATGCCGATTCTGTTCATTGTTGCAGGCTGGGGCAAAATCAGTGGTTACGCCGGTACTCAACAATATATGGAAGCGATGGGCGTCCCAGGGTTCTTACTGCCACTCATCATTCTGCTTGAGCTTGGCGGCGGTCTGGCAATTCTGTTCGGCTTCTTGACTCGTACTACGGCGATTATCACTGCGGTATTTACGATTCTGACGGCGTTACTGTTCCACAGTGACTTCAGCCAGGGTCCGAACTCCATCATGTATATGAAGAACTTCTCCATTGCCGGTGGCTACCTGTTACTGGCTATCTTCGGACCGGGTGCATATAGCATCGACCGTGTGCTGAAGAAAAACTGGTAAGGCTCTATACTTAGTTTCACTAAAAGCGAAGGTTAATCCCTTCGCTTTTTTTGTTTTTAACGTCTACTAATAGGAATGAAACATGGGACAGTTAATTGATGGTGTTTGGCACGACGTTTGGTATGACACAAAATCTACCGGTGGCAGTTTCAAACGTTCAGAAGCGGCGTTTCGCAACTGGTTGACTGCCGATGGCGAACCTGGCCCGCACGGCAAAGGTGGCTTTGCCGCAGAAAAAGACCGTTACCATCTCTATGTTTCCCTCGCCTGTCCGTGGGCGCATCGCACCCTCATCATGCGTGCCTTGAAAGGCCTCGAATCATTTATCTCGGTTTCGGTGGTTAACCCGCTGATGTTGCAAGATGGCTGGACGTTCGATGACGATTTCCCGAATGCAACGGGCGATGGCTTATATCAGCACGAATATCTTTATCAGCTCTACCTGCAAGCCGACCCAAGCTACACAGGCCGCGTCACGGTTCCGGTTTTATGGGACAAGAAAACCCAAACTATCGTCAGTAACGAATCCGCTGAAATCATTCGTATGCTCAATACTGCGTTTGATGCAAAAGGGGCTCGCGCTGGGGATTATTACCCGCCGCAGTTACGCAGTAAAATTGATGAACTGAATAGCTGGATTTACGACACGATTAATAACGGCGTATATAAAGCCGGTTTCGCGACCTCTCAAGAAGCTTATGACGACGCGGTAACAAAAGTGTTTGAATCACTGGCACGCGTCGAGCAAATCCTTGGCCAGCACCGCTATTTAACTGGCGACCAATTTACTGAGGCCGATATTCGCCTGTGGACAACACTGGTCCGTTTCGATCCAGTCTATGTCACTCATTTTAAATGCGATAAACACCGCATTAGTGATTACCTGAATGTGTACGGATTCTTGCGAGATATCTACCAAATGCCGGGCATTGCAGAAACCGTCGATTTCGCCCATATACGCCATCACTATTACCGCAGCCACAAAACCATTAACCCGACAGGTGTTATTTCCATTGGCCCTGCCCAGGATTTAAATGAGCCACATGGTCGCGATGAACGTTTTAACAAAGGTTGATAAAATTCATCCACACGAAGATTTACCTTAAATCCAATCATGGCTATTCTTGAATAGATCACTTAAAGATCAAGTGATTGATGATTACTCAAGGTGGGCTGCAAATGGATTGGTATATCAAAGTATTAAGAAATTACGTTGGATTTAGTGGGCGTGCACGCCGCAAAGAATTCTGGATGTTCATCCTTGTAAACCTCATCCTGACTGGCGTGCTAAGCATTCTGGACAAGATGTTAGGCCTGCGAATTGCGGGGGATGAAGGCGCGCTCACCACAATTTACGGTGTGCTCATCATCTTGCCTTACTGGGCGTTGCAGTTCCGGCGTTTACACGATACCGATCGTTCAGCCTGGTGGTTATTGCTGCTGTTAATTCCGGTTGTAGGCTGGCTGATTATTCTGGCGTTTAATTGCCAGAATGGTACGCCGGGTTCGAATAAGTTTGGACGCGACCCTAAAGACTTAGACGCCCTATTTGTCAGCGAGTAACACCTTACAGCTGATTGTCTCCCTCTCCGATTCCAGGAGAGGGTTGTGTGAGGGCGCCTGTTATTTCAATAATTTTGGAATTTCACGCAGGCACCAGGCTTTTGCCTCGCCCATACTATCGCGCCGCCACGCCATGATAATGTCAATTTCGTTGGTGTATTCAGGGCTCACCACACGTAAACGTCCTTCAGCAATATCCTGCTCGACCAGCGGATAAGGCATCGTCGCCACACCCAGGCCTGCCAACAGTGCCTGACGCTTATCTTCCATGCTGCTCACCGTAATACGCGGCTGTTTATCCAGCAATTGCACCGTTAGCACCGGGCGTTCACGCGCGGTATCGGCAACTGCAATACCGCGATACTTCACTCGCGTTGCATCTGAAAGCGGCTCCGGTTCATTGTGAATCGGGTGATCAGGTGCCGCGACATAAACACTCATCAACTTGTAAAGCTTGCGTGAGTTAATCTCCGACGAAGAACGGAAGTGCATATCTGGCGCAATCACAATATCTGCTCGCCCCTGCTCTAAACGTTCCCATGACCCCGCCAGGACTTCCGTGATTATCGATAACTGCGTGTCCGCTTTATCGGCAAGTTTTTCGACTAACGGATACAACTTCGCCGTGGGTACCAACGCCTCAGTGACGATGGTGAGATGCGTTTCCCAACCTCTAGCCAGTGCTTCAGCATCCGTCGTAAGTTTTTCAGCTGCGTCGAGCAAAACTCGCCCACGCTCGAGCAACATACGCCCGACGTTAGTAAATTTTGTGCGATGACCTGAACGGTCGAACAGGACAACATCCAATTCTTCTTCAAGCTTCTGCATCGTGTAACTTAGCGCCGACGGCACGCGGCCCAGCTCATCAGCCGCCGCGGCGAAACTTCCACGTCGGTCAATTGCGTCCATTACCCGCAAAGCTTCTAACGTCAATGCTCTCTCTTTAGACATCGGGTTCTCATTCAGGAAATTTGAACATACCAAGCAGATTAACTGGCTAACAATGTAGCGTCCAGAGTTTTACCATGGGCATAGTATAAAAAGAGGTCAAACAATTATGATTACGCCCAGAACTGCCAAACAATGCGGTAAAGCGGACTACGGTTGGCTACAGGCCCGCTATACGTTTTCTTTCGGTCACTATTTCGACCCGAAATTGCTGGGCTATGCTTCGTTGCGCGTACTCAATCAGGAAGTGTTAGCGCCAGGCGCTTCATTCCAGCCGCGTACCTATCCAAAAGTCGATATTCTTAATTTGATTCTGGAAGGCGAAGCGGAATACCGCGATAGCGAAGGGAACCATGTTCAGGTTAAAGCCGGTGAGGCGCTGCTGCTTTCCACCCAGCCGGGGATCAGTTACAGCGAGCATAATCTCAGTAAAGAACATTCACTGACACGCATACAATTGTGGCTGGACGCCTGCCCGGAACGTGAAAATGCGCGGGTGCAAAAAATCACGCAGTCTCACCAACCGCAGCAGCTTCTGGCTTCGCCCGACGGCAGCAAAGAGAGCCTGCAATTACGCCAGCAAGTGTGGATCCACCAGATTGAACTGGAGAAAGGCCAACAGCTAAGTTTCCAGTTACATGGCCCACGCGCTTATTTGCAGTCAATTCACGGCACCGTTCACGCGGTGACCTCTGCCGAGGAAAAAGAAGGCCTTACCTGCGGCGACGGCGCTTTTATCCGTGACGAAGCTAACATTACGCTGGTTGCTGATACCCCATTGCGCGCATTGCTGATAGATTTACCGGTCTGACCACTGCCAACGTTAGACCAACAGGAGTTATCAGTGAGTAAAAAACAAGCGGCCCGGAAGAGTAAGAAAAAAGCAGCGTTATCACATGCCCCTGAGGTTGCAGTAGTTCATGCCCCTGAGGTTGCTGTAGTTAAGGCAGCTTCAGGCTGTGAACTGAGTTTTGATGAGATGCTAAACGAGCTGGAAGCGATTGTTACCGAAGCTGACGTGCGGCTGGCTGAAGAAGAAGCCAGCCTGTAACCCAATTTGTATCGCATATATTGCCCACCCGTACCACACCTATTGCACATCCTCGGTATCGAATACCTTGCTATACTGGCAATACTTCGACTTCGTGATGTATGTGAATGCTGCTATAAACACAATGTTTGCCCATTTGTTATAGTCGACGGTTACGGGGAGCTCTCCGTCACCTTTCCAGCCCAATGAATGTTTCCTGGTCTTTCATCTACCCATCCAAACCAAAGCGCCCCCCGGAGCTTGCGCTCAGGGTTATGAAACGTAAAGTACTCACTCTGTGGCAGTTACGATTTGCGCCAGGCATCTGGAGGAGTTCTGTTGCCATTTTAATCGTCGTTTTGAACTCAAAAATATAGTCAGTCAACTGGGACAACTCGCCATGATGAGTCCGTTCATGCTATGCAGTTAGTTAGCGCTGGCGAGGGCATAAGTCGTCAGGCGTAATATTGATTTACTCCATACGGAATAGGAAGTAGAACAAAATTGTTCACAAAGAAAATAAAAAAATTCAAATTCATCAAGACATACCTTGCCCTATTGGCTTTACCGATGGTGTGCGGGTTTGCTGGTTTGCTGGTTGTTGCCAATCAAGCCCATCGCAATATGACAC
>NZ_DATERI010000107.1:0-26048 GCF_035271705.1 Buttiauxella sp. | reverse complement strand
GAATGGGCGTTGGGTGAGTCCCGCAGTAAATCGGCTATGCATGTCGTCACGCGGGCATCCAGCACCCGACTCGGCTGCGGCGTATTGGCGAATAATTTTTACAGTAGCAACGGTTCAGAACGGACGGCCTTCTTTGCAGTGACCGGTGTGCATTGTTCGGTCACGGGGGACAGGCGGGAATTTTTGGGACGTAACGGTTCGCAAAGCGACCCTGCGGCGATGAAGCTGCGCACGTTATCCGATAAAACAGGCGCAGGGCTCGACCCGTGTGGCGCAGTGCAGTCAGCCACCACACTGATTGATGGCGATCAGCGCAGCTTTATCTTTGTGCTGGGGATTGGACAAAATCCGCAGGAAGCGGAATCGATGATTAGCCAGTATATGAGCGAAGAGACGGCCCGTGCAGAACTGGCAAATGTGCATCGTTACTGGCACCAAATGCTGGATAAAATCGTCGTTTCAACGCCCGATCCCTCAGTCAATTTACTGGCTAACGGTTGGCTACTTTACCAGACTATTGCGTGCCGCATGATGGCTCGTAGCGGTTACTACCAGTCCGGCGGGGCGTTTGGTTTCCGCGATCAGTTACAAGATACTCTCGCCCTGAGCCATGCTGCCCCCGAGCGGCTGCGCGACCAAATTTTGCTCTGTGCGTCACGCCAGTTTGTCGAAGGCGATGTGCAACACTGGTGGCATCCGCCATTGGGTAACGGCGTGCGCACCCGTTGTTCTGATGATTTCCTTTGGCTGCCGCTTGCCATCTGCCATTACGTAGAAACTACCGGTGACATCGGCTTGCTTGAGCATCGTTTGCCCTATCTGGAAGGGCGCGAATTACTACCAGGAGAAGAGTCGGCCTATGAACAACCGGTCATCAGCACTTTTGAAGAGTCGCTGTGGGAGCATGGCGTAAAAGCCATTCGCAATGGCCTGCGCTTTGGTCAGCACGGTTTGCCATTAATGGGTGCAGGTGACTGGAACGATGGCATGAACCTGGTTGGGCTGGAAGGTAAGGGCGAAAGCGTGTGGCTCGGCTTCTTCCTCTACGATGTTATGCAGCGTTTTGCGAAACTTGCCGAACAAATCAATGAACACGATACCGCCACGTTATGTCGGGCAGAAGCGGTGAAATTACAGAAAAACCTCGAAGCGAACGGTTGGGACGGTGCCTGGTATCGCCGTGGGTATTTTGATAGCGGGGAAACGCTAGGCTCGCAAAATGCCAAAGAGTGCCAGATAGATGCCATCGCCCAGAGTTGGTCGGTGTTATCCGGTGCAGGAAGTACCGAACGTTGTACGCAAGCGATGCAAGCGCTGGATTCCCGTCTTGTGGATACAGAAGCCGGGTTGATTAAATTGCTCACCCCACCGTTTAACGGTAATGGGCCAAATCCGGGATACATTCAGGGCTACTTACCAGGCGTGCGCGAAAATGGCGGGCAATATACCCACGGTGCTATTTGGGCGGTGATGGCCTTTGCTCGCAGCGGCAATATTGAACGCGCCTGGCAGCTCTGGTCGATGATAAACCCTATCAATCACAGCCTGACGCCGGATGCGGCTGAGCGCTATAAAGTTGAACCGTACGTCATGACAGCGGACATTTATAGTGTGGCACCTCATACAGGGCGCGGAGGCTGGAGCTGGTATACCGGTTCGGCGGGTTGGGCTTACCGGTTAATTGTCGAAACACTGCTGGGTATTGAGCGCCACGGCGACTCAATCACTGTGCACACCTTGCTGCCGCGTGACTGGCCATCTGTCAGCCTTGTTTATCAGCACGGATCCAGCCATTACCGCATCAATGTCCAGCGCAGTGAGGGGGAATACCGGGTGATGCTGGATGGAACACCGCTTTCGGGAGATGCCATCCCGCTAGTGGATGACGGGCTAAGTCACGATGTAGAGATTTGGCTGGGGCAGGAATGACATGTTTTATATTATACTCGCCTGAACACATATGATTTTTCGAATGTGAGGTGTGAAAATGAAAACGTTAACAGTGTTTGACCCCGCTATGTGTTGCAGCTCCGGTGTCTGTGGTTCAGATGTTGATCAGGTTCTGGTTGATTTTGCTGTGGATGTTCAATGGCTGAAACAACGTGGTGTTCAGGTTGATCGTTATAACCTGGCGCAGCAGCCCATGAACTTTGTACAAAACGAGAAAGCCAAAGCGTTCCTTGAGGTATCCGGCGTTGAAGGCCTTCCATTACTTCAGTTAGATGGTGAAACGGTGATGGCGGGGCGATACCCGAAACGTGCTGAACTGGCACGCTTGTTTGGTATACCGCTTGAGAAAGTGGGATTAGCGACAGCGATGGGTGGTGGTAAAACTCCCTGTTGCTAAATATGTCAGGAGGACATATGAAATTCTTACAGAATATCCCACCTTACCTGTTTTTTACCGGTAAAGGGGGAGTCGGTAAAACCTCTATTTCTTGCGCCACGGCTATCCGCCTGGCAGAAGAGGGCAAGCGGGTTTTGCTTGTCAGCACCGACCCGGCATCAAACGTAGGCCAGGTTTTTGACCAGACCATTGGCAACACCATTCTGCCTGTAACCTCTGTACCTGGACTTTCAGCGCTGGAAATCGACCCGCAGGCAGCCGCCCAGCAATATCGAGACAGAATCGTTGATCCCATCAAAGGCATTTTGCCTGCCGATGTGGTTAACAGTATCAACGAGCAGCTCTCCGGGGCATGTACCACCGAAATTGCTGCTTTTGATGAATTCACCGGGATACTGACCGACGCATCACTACTGACCCGTTTTGACCATATCATCTTTGATACTGCGCCGACCGGTCATACTATTCGCCTTCTCCAGTTACCCGGAGCGTGGAGTAGTTTCATTGAGAGCAATCCAGATGGGGCTTCCTGCCTCGGCCCGATGGCCGGTCTGGAAAAACAACGTGAGCAGTATTCCCACGCCGTTGAGGCTTTATCTGACCCGGAAAGCACCCGTCTGGTTTTAGTGGCGCGACTGCAACAATCAACACTGCAGGAAGTTGCCCGCACACATCATGAGCTGGCGACGATTGGCCTCAAAAATCAGTATCTGGTGATCAATGGTGTTTTACCGGAAACAGAAGCAGTAAACGATGCACTGGCGGCTGCAATATGGGGCCGGGAGCAGGAAGCATTGGCCAATATTCCCATAGGTCTGGCCGGTCTGCCCACTGACACATTATTCCTTCAGCCAGTGAATATGGTCGGCGTGTCTGCACTCAGAGGGCTTTTCACCACCGGGCCTGAAACGGCATCCTTCGCTGAAGAATACACACTGCAAAAAACCGCAATAGCTTCGCTTTCTACTCTGGTAGATGACATCGCTCGTGATGAACACGGCCTGATTATGTTGATGGGTAAAGGTGGTGTGGGGAAAACAACCATGGCCGCAGCAATAGCGGTCAGGCTGGCCGATATGGGATTTGATGTGCATCTCACCACCTCAGATCCTGCAGCACACCTCAGCACCACCCTCAATGGAAGCCTCAATAACCTGCAAGTCAGTAGGATCGACCCTCATCATGAAACAGAGCGTTATCGTCAGCATACCCTTGAGACGAAAGGACGCGACCTGGATGACGCGGGTAAACGTCTGCTGGAAGAGGATTTACGCTCTCCTTGTACCGAAGAGATAGCTGTCTTTCAGGCTTTCTCGCGGGTGATACGTGAAGCGGGTAAACGATTCGTTGTTATGGATACGGCACCGACCGGACACACGCTGTTGTTGCTTGACGCCACCGGGGCATATCACCGGGAGATAGCCAGGAAAATGGGCGATAAAGGCCATTTCACGACGCCGATGATGCAGCTTCAGGACCCACAAAGAACAAAAGTGTTGCTGGTCACGCTGCCGGAAACCACGCCTGTTCTTGAGGCGGCAAATTTACAAGCCGATCTTGAACGTGCGGGGATTCATCCCTGGGGCTGGATAATCAATAACAGTCTTTCCATTGCCCAAACCCATTCGCCGCTGCTGCGTCAGCGCGCGTTACAGGAACTCCCGCAAATAGAGGCTGTTCAACGCCAGCATGCTACCCGTATTGCGTTGGTTCCTGTGCTTGCGACAGAGCCCACCGGTATTGATCAGCTCAAACAGCTGACAGGCTGATTTTTAACCTGGACAGGGCAGTTATGCTGCCCTGTCAGATGTACTGGTTTTACTGCTGGAATAAATAAAGAACAGCGCAATTCCCAGGCAGATTACCGCACCAAGACGGGTCAGTGAGAAGTGAATCGCTTGATTCCCCAACCAGCCAAAATTATCAATGAGCATGCTCATTGCCAACTGACCAAAGATGACGGCGACTGTCGCAACCGCGGCACCAATACGCTGTACAGCTAGCACCATAATGACGATGTAAGGAACCCCACAAAGTGCGCCAAGCAACTGCCATTTCGGTACGTCCAGCAAGGTGAGCGCATGTTTTTGTTCGAAGAAGAAAATGAGCAGCGCTGTCACCAGTGCCCCCACCGAAAAGGTTAGAAAAGCACTGCGGAATACCCCCACATTGCTCCCCAACTTGCCGCCGATCGCCGCCTGCATGCTGAGGACCGCACCGCCAACCACTGCCAAAATGATCATTACTATATTCACAGGTTCACCTTAGCCTTGTGCCATGAGAATCAGGGCCGCAATAATAAAAATCAGCGCAATAATACGTTTGCTGTCAATTTTCCGATGAGAAGTGCCAAACAGGCCATAGTGGTCAATCACCAGGCTTTTGAAGACCTGTCCTGCCAGTATGCCAATCATTGTCATGGCAATACCGATACTCGGTACCGCTACGGTCAGGATGACGACGTATATTGGGCCCAGAACGCCCCCCAGCAGAGTCCATGATGGTTGAGAAAAGAATGAAGGGCTGTTTCGTGGACTAAAGAACAGCATTAACAGGAATGTCAGCGCGGCACCCACCCCGAAAATACTGAATGTTGCCCATAAATCGCCAACTTCGCTCCCCAGTGGCCCTAACAATCCGGCTTCTACGGACAATCCCATCCCGCCTGCCACGACGAGTAATATAAATAAAAGCTGCATACAACAGTCTCCCGTGTTTTAGGCGGGTGATCCTATAGCAGCGATGAATAATGAAAAACGGTATAATCCGAGAAACACCTTTGCAGGAATCGAGATAATGTATGACCCAAGCGCCTTAAACTTTCGGGCACTGTTATTTTTCATTGGTGTCTTTGATGAACAGAACTTTTCAGCCGTCGCCAGGCGGGAAGGGGTCTCCGCATCCATGGTCTCGCGCGTCATCCTTCAACTGGAAGATACGCTGGGTCAGCAGCTTTTTTACCGCAATACCCGGGCAGTTATTCCTACGGAAGCTGGCCGGTTATTCATCGACTACGCCCGAACCATGACAGAACAACTCAGTGAAGCCCGCACAGAAATGCTGGACCGATCCCTTGAGCCCGCAGGGCTGATAAGGATTAACGCACCGGTGTTTTTCGGGCAGCGCCATATTGCGCCCTGGCTAGCAGAACTGTCTGTCCGTTATCCACGACTACTGATTGAATTGACGCAGACTGATGACTATATCGACCCGCATCGGGAAGCCTCGGATATCATTTTCAGAATTGGCACACTAACGGATTCTTCTTTCCATGCCCGCATATTCGGGACTCAGCGTTATCATCTGGTTGCCTCACCGAGCTATATCAAGAAACAGGGAAGGCCGGAATTGCCAACTGACCTAAATCATCATAAGTGCCTGGTTTACAAAGGCTCATCCGGGCCTAACCGCTGGTTGTTCAGGGAGCCAGGTCGCAGTTGGACTCACTATCCGGTTACTGGTTTACTGACATCCAATAATGCTGAGTCTTTGCTTACCTGCGCACTGGGAGGTATGGGAATGGTGTTGTTTCCGGACTGGCTGATAGGTGACAGCATCAAGAAAGGTGAGCTGATCAGATTGATGGGGGGATTTGAGGCCGCGATTAATACTGAGCCACAGCAGATAGCCGCCATCTACCCCAATGCGCGCCATCCTCCGCTGAACGTACGCGCCATCATTGATTACTTTGTCGAAGTTTACGGTACGCCGCTTTACTGGCAGTTTGACTGACGTTGCTCATTTTTCAAAATGTTAGAGATCTTGTCGTCGGGCAAAAACCTCACTGATCCAGTCGATAAGTGCACACTGCCTTCAACATACATACGTATGCTAGCATGGGGTTGAATGTGCGGAACGACCTCGATTATCAGGTGAAACGCATCGTACCGGTCCATGAGCAGCGTCTGACTGAAGTCTTCCCGAGCGCCGGGTGACTGAGGCAGGCCTATTTATTGCAGAAATCACCAAAGCAGATGATCAGTTATCTCAGGGTAATGTTTTGAATATTATAGAAATAATCATGGCTTCAGGCCGTTCAGCAGTTGATATTGCTCTCTACACGCTGATACCCATTATGGTCGTCATGATGGTTATTATGAAATATCTGGAGTCAGTGAAGATCCTCGCAAAGATCATCAACGTTACCGCGCCACTGCTGAAACCTTTTGGGCTGTCGGGGCTCAGCCTTTTTGCGTTGATCCAGCTTAACTTCGTCAGCTTTGCGGCACCTGTGGCCACACTGGCCATGATGGATAAAAAAGGGGTATCCGACCGCCATCTGGCAGCAACGCTTGCCATGTTGTATGCAATGGGTCAGGCAAATGTCCTGTATCCGCTGACCCCCCATGGTTTGAGCTGGGGAATCACTACGGTCATCTCTATTTTAGGCGGGCTGGTGGCCGGAGCGGTCACCTGGTATGGGTTTGCCAGAAATCTTTCGCACAAAGAAGTGATCTCGGTTGAAGATGCCGAAGTTCACTCGCCACAGAAGCAGGGGTTGCTCACCATCATTAATACCGCGGGTGCGGACTCTATCCGTCTGGCACTTGGCGCAGTCCCCATGCTGCTTTTGTCACTGACCGTCGTCGGCATACTGAAATCTGCTGGCTTTATCACCTACCTTGAACAAATTCTGTCCCCAGTTCTGCATGCTGTACACATTCCCACGGTACTGATTATGCCCGCCCTGGTAAAATGCCTGGCAGGGGGAACCGCTTATCTGGGGGTTGTCACTGAGCTACTACAAAGTGGCAAGCTTGATGCACAGACGCTGAATGCTTCCGCAGGCTGGTTTATACAGACACTGGATTTACCGGGACTGGGGATTATGCTGGGAGCCGGGTTTCGGGTGGCCCGCGTGGCACGCTTTGCCATACTAGGTGCGCTTGTGGGCATTGCTGTCAGGACCATTTTGCATATCGTGATTTTCTAATACATTAATCCGGTGGCTGACTGTTGCGACTGTTGCCACATTTTTACACAGGTTTTGGCGAGCGCAGTGGTAGGGTCTATTGAATCGGGTAAATATTTAGAGTTAATAGCCTCCAGAGCGGGAGGCACCTCAGTACAAGCCAGCACCAATTTCTGCGCCCCGCGGCTTGCGAGCCTATCGGCCAGTAAGTCGAGTAATAGACCACCGCCCCGGATATCTCCGCGTTTGACGGCATAACAGCCGGGTACAAACCATTGTGCCAGTTCATCTGGTGTCGGAATAACGACACCAATACCAGCCTGTGAAAAACGTTGCTGGTACCAGTTTGCAGTGAGCGTTCCTTGAGTGGCAATAAGCCCGATAGTTGACGGACGAAGCGATTCCTCCGTCATTGCCTGCGTCGTGATATCCGCAATATGAAGCAGCGGCGCAGCACTGGCCGCCGCTAACTCGTCATACCAATAATGAGCCGTGTTACAAGGTAGCGCTATATGGCTGACACCCGCTTGATTCAAACCTTTTATGGCATCCAGCAATTGTGGTAGTGGGGAAGGCCCTAATCCGGCAAGTGCGTGCTGACGATCTGCAATTTGAGGCACATTCCAGACCACCACGGGTACATGGTCTTGATCGCGATTAGCAGGAGTGGCAGCAAGAATTTTTTGCTGTAAATCCAGTGTTGCCAGAGGCCCCATCCCCCCCAGAATGCCAAGACGTCTGAATTCATTCATCGTTTTGTTCCAGCAGTTGCCGGTATCCAAATAGGCCTGCTGAACCTCCCGTATGTATAAAGACAATATTTTGATCTGGCGAATAGTGGCCTTTGCGAATCAAATCGATAAGGCCTGCCATTCCTTTGCCTGAATAAACCGGGTCCAGCAAAATCCCTTCAAACCGTGCCAGCAGACGTAGGGCTTCCAGTGTGCCGGATGTTGGCAGCCCATAACCTTCACCGACATAATCGCTGTTGACCTGTACCCGTTCTCGCAGCAGTTCACCGTGTGCTTCTAGCAATTGCCAGGTTCGGCTACCCAGTTGGTAGACATTTTCTTCCTGGCGCTCTCGCGGAGCACGGACACTAATCCCGAGTACTGGAATATGGCTATTCGTCGCATTAAGACCCACAAGTAAACCCGCCTGAGTCCCTGTACTGCCTGTCGCATGAACCACTTGATCGATACGAAGTCGCTGCTGGCTGGACTGCCACAATAATTCTTCCGCGCAAGCGACATAACCCAGTGCGCCCACGGGATTTGAACCGCCCCCTGGTATCACATAGGGTTTGCGGCCTTCTAAGCGCAAACGTTCAGCGAATTGCTCCATTGCCTGCTGCATATCAGTACCGGCAGGAAGATGCTCCTCAATGACGCCACCCAGCAGGTCGTCCAGTAATATATTGCCGGAACGTTGATAATCTTCCCCAAAATCAGTGACACGACGTTCGAGAAACACATGGGTTGGCAGGCCAATTTTGGCAGCCGCTGCGATAGTTTGACGTACGTGATTAGACTGGGTTGCCCCCTGAGTAATGATGACATCAGCCCCTTTAGATTGTGCATCTGCCAGCAGGAACTCCAGTTTTCGCGTCTTGTTACCGCCGGTCGCCAGCCCAGTACAGTCATCGCGCTTTATCCAGATACGCGGGCCACCCAGGTATCGGGAGAGGTTATCAAGGGGTTCCAGCGGAGTAGGAAAATGGCCGAAATGTAAACGAGGAAAACGAGATAAATGCATAAATCAGGCCTCACTAACTGAATGATTAGACTGGAAGGATGCCTCTTCCAGCGAGATAAATTGCTGCCAGTTGACGTCATCTATTTCAATGCCGTGCTCGAGCCGCTCGTGATAATGCTGTTGCTCTGCATCGCCTGGCAGGAGCAGTTGGTCGTCGTCGCGTGATGTTCGGGTCCACTCCAGCATGCGGGTAACAGCTTGCGTATAATCCTCACCCGCCCCTAATAATGTCGGGTCGAACACTATCGACAGCATATTGTTAATGATGCCCGGACCTTCCGGAGGGGGGGAACTCTCAGTTTCACCGCCTGTGATTGCGGCACCGAGCAAGCTGCACATAAGTGCCAGTCCTGAACCTTTATGCGCGCCAAATGCTAAAAGTGCACCCAGCGGTTCTTCCATCAGCCAGCGCGGATCACGGGTGGGTTGACCGTTATTATCTACGGCACAATTTGGGGGAAGTTCACGACCTTCATTCCAGGCAATTCGCGCCTTGTTACCGGCGATCATGCTGGTCGCAAAATCAAGCACCAGGGGAGAACTGTCAGCAACAGGAACGCCAATACAGAAAGGATTAGTGCCGAAACGGGGGCTCACCCCATTAAAGGGCAGTACCATTGAGCGGGAACCGACGTTAGCAAAATGCACAGAGACCAGACCTGCGGCAGCCGCTTGTTCTGCCCATGCGCCAATACGCCCCAGATGGTGGGTGTGCGAGAGACCCATGACACAGACACCAAATTCTTTCACCCGCAATATTGCCTGTTCCATTGCCTGGCGTCCGAGTACCTGGCCAAAGCCATTGCAACCGTGAAATGAAAGTATCGCCCCGGCATCGCGTGTCAGTTGAAGAGTCGCCTTAGGGGCAAGTTCACCTGCGTAAATGGCTTTGATATAACGTGGGATGAGTGTAACGCCGTGAGAATCGTGCCCCTTCAACGAAGAGTCCACAAGATTGTCTGCAACCTCGCCAGCAGTAACGGCATCAACGCCTGCAGCATGCAGATGTTGGCGTAAATATTTACGCAAATAGCTATGGCTGAATAACGGCATGACATTTCTCTTATTAATAAGATAAACAATTCATTTGCAGGAACTATAACGCCACTTTTTTTTACGCCAACGACATAAATTAGCTTTGCATATCTAAAAACTGCATAAGCAGCATGGATATAAAAACAATATGTTGTTGATAAGTGGCAGTTTAATTATTCCTTATTACATCAGGCAGAAACATATTACGCATGCACTCACATTCCTGATGAAACGACTGTTTTGGGAATAATATATTCCAATAAATGATTTATTAATGGCAAGAAACGGCCTCAGGATTAAATAGTCAGGTTAAAAGAATCAAGTCCACATCATGAGTGTAAGACATGATGTGGCGTAATTATTCAATTATTTAAAGGAAAGATAATGGATTTACTACGAGGTAAGAAAATTTCATTTTCACTGAAACAATCGGGTGTATCCCTGGTGTTGTTAAGTGCCATGCTGGGTTCGGTGAATGCCAGAGCCGAGGGGACCATCAGCATTGCACAACAGTTCGGCATTGGTTATCTGCTGCTGGACGTTGTGCGAGATAACCATCTGATTGAAAAGCATGGCAAGGAAGAAGGGCTGGATATCAAGGTGGAATGGCGGACGTTGTCAGGCGCAACGGGAATGAATGAGGCACTCCTTTCAGGGGCAATTGATGTGGTCGCGGCGGGAGCGCCCCCAGTACTGACACTCTGGGATCGCACTAAAGGGAAGCAGAACGTCAAGGCTATCGCAGCCTTAGGGTCAATGCCAAATTATCTGCTCAGCAACAACCCGGACGTGAAAAGTGTTAAAGATCTGAGCAGCAAAGATCGTATCGCTGTACCTGCTGCTGGCGTGGGGTTCCAGTCGCGTACGTTGCAGATTGAATCTGCTCGTCTCTTAGGCAATAGCAACTATAAGAAATTTGATGATATTACGGTCAGCCTTCCACATCCTGACGCGAGTGCAGCACTGATTGCCGGAGGTTCTGAACTGACAGCGCACTTCTCAAGCCCCCCATATCAGTATCAGGCTCTGGAGCACGCCAATATTCATAAAATTTTAAGTTCCTATGATGTATTAGGTGGGCCAGGAACATTTAATCTTCTGTATACCACAGAGAAATTTCATGACGAGAACCCAAAAACCTATCGCGCATTTTTCGATGCTTTAGCTGAAGCTGAAAAAATTGTTAAAGCGGATAAAGCCGCTGCGGCACAAACCTATATTCGCGTTCAGAAATCAAAATTACCTGCGGCGTTTATACAGAAAATGATTGAGGACCCGGAAAACGATTTCACTATTACGCCACAGCGTACTTTTATTTATGCTGACAAGCTTTATCAATTGGGTGTGTTGAAAAACAAAGCTGAATCCTGGAAAGATTATTTCTTCAGTGAAGCGTATACCTTACCGGGGAGTTAATATGTCTACTATATCCATTGGATTACCGCCACCGCTGCTTCAAGTTGAAGGTGTTAATTTACAATATAGAACCCGTGAGCTGCGTGTACAAGCAACTCATGACGTCAGCTTTGATGTCTGGCCTGCTGACCGTTTCGTATTACTCGGGCCGTCAGGTTGTGGTAAATCCAGTTTGTTAAAAGCCATTGGTGGTTTTCTGGCGCCCGTTTCCGGGGCCATACGCCTCGCGGGAAAAGAGGTCAGCAGCCCCGGGCCTGACCGTATGATGGTCTTTCAAGAGTTTGACCAGCTACTGCCATGGAAAACGGTTTTGGAAAATATTGCATTCCCGTTGATAGCCAGCCGCAAAGCAGGGCGTGCAGAAGCGCAAGAGCGTGCAGAGTATTTTCTGCACAAAGTCGGACTGGGGGCTTTCCGCAACGCTTACCCGCATACGTTATCCGGGGGGATGAAACAAAGGGTCGCGATTGCCCGTGCGCTGGTGCTCCAGCCCAAGGTATTGCTGATGGATGAACCGTTTGCTGCGCTGGATGCGCTAACCCGGCGAAAAATGCAGGAGGAATTGCTGAGTTTGTGGGAGGAGGTGCGTTTCACATTGCTTTTTGTGACGCATTCCATTGAAGAAGCATTGATAGTCGGGAGCCGTGTTTTGTTGCTCTCCCCGCATCCGGGAAGGGTCAAAGCTGAACTGAATTGTCATCAGTACTCACTTGCGGACTCAGGCGGTGATTCCTTTCAGGCAGACGTTTCCCGTATTCATAATCTGTTATTTCCGCAGCCTTCTTCGCCAAACTTGATCTCTCAGAATCAATCTCAAGGAAATCATTATGAGCAGCCAACCCCCCATCCGACCCGAGTATCAGCGTGAGTTGGAGCCCATAGAGGCGCTCACTCTTACCGAAGCTTTACCGCTGCTCACAAGGTTATTCAATCAGACCTGGTTGCGTAAGTCTCTGTTGTTGCTGATTTTGCTCGGCGTGTGGGAAATAGCCGCTCGTTGGCAAAATAATGACCTGATGTTTCCGGGTTTTTGGCAAACATTTTTAGCATTTCAACAGGATATTGCCAGTGGAGAACTGCCACAGCGGGCATGGCTCTCAGTGAGTTTATTACTCAAAGGATATTTGCTGGGGATCTTACTGGCACTGCTTATCAGTGCATTAGCCATCTCGACGCGAATGGGTCGTGATTTGCTAAGCACGCTTACCGCAATGCTAAACCCATTGCCTGCTATCGCGCTATTGCCGCTGGCACTCCTCTGGTTCGGCTTAGGTAACGCCAGTCTGGTATTTGTCATTGTGCATTCGGTAATGTGGCCGATGGCACTGAATACCTGGTCCGGTTTCCTCGGCGTTTCCAATACCTTAAAAATGACGGGCCGTAACTATGGCCTGACGGGCTGGCGTTATGTGTTGTGGATACTTATCCCCGCGGCTTTGCCCGCTATTCTTTCGGGTTTGAAAATTGGTTGGGCATTCGCCTGGAGAACACTCATTGCCGCAGAGTTGGTCTTTGGTGCTTCAAGCGGAAGCGGTGGATTAGGTTGGTACATCTTCCAAAATCGCAATGAGATGTACACCGATCGGGTTTTTGCCGGGCTGGTGATGGTGACGACTATCGGTCTTTTGGTTGAAGGGCTGGTGTTTGCAACCCTGGAAAGACTGACGATAAAACGCTGGGGCATGCAGAATTGAATAGGCTGATTTCTTTCGTTTACAGGGATAATAAAATTTATGATATCGATTAAAACTCCCGAAAATTATCTACAACAAGCAGGGGTAATTAGCCATACCGGGGAATATGTTTCACCCCTGGCAACACGGGTGCTGGTTATTGCCGGGCATACTGCCTGGCAGAAAGCGGGTGAAGCATTACGGCAAAGTCTTATAGATAACAGGATCATTTTTGAAGTGACCTGGCTACAAGGGAAATGCACATTGGCAACCCTCCAGAGGCTGGCACAGCAAGCGAAGGATATGAAAGCGGAGGGTATTATTGGTCTTGGTGGCGGTGCCGTAATGGATACGGCGAAAGGAACTGGCGAACTCGCAGGGCAATTACCTGTGATTCAGTTACCGACTATTGCTGCAACCTGTGCGGCCTGGTCGCCGTTTAGCGTTCTGTATAACGACAAGGGGGGCCATAATGGCAGTTTGCCATTACGCAGGTATCCGGCCTGGATACTGGTCGATACCGAGATTATCGCTGCCGCACCTGTGCGTTATTTAAAGGCAGGGATTGTCGATGCGCTGGCAAAATGGTTCGAATTTAGCCCGTATCAATTTAAAGACGGAAATGATCTTGGGCTCTCGTTGCAGCTTCAGGCTTCAAAAATGGCGGTGGAGGTATTTGAAAAATTTGGAATTCAGGCGGTGGACGATAACCTTCATCAGCGGGTGACACTGGCCCTAATTAAGACAATCGACGCGGTTATTGCGCTGGCGGGGCTGGCGAATAGCGTCCGAGATGAAAGCCACCGGATTGGCGTTGCGCATGCCATTCATAACAGTATGACTCATCATAAAATTTTCCATACCTGGTTGCATGGCGAAAAAGTCGGTTATGGCTTAGCCATTCAGGCAATACTGCAGCACGATAACCCGCTTGATCGTGAACCTTTGCTCACATGGCTGACGCGGATGGAAACCCCTCAGACAACTTCTGCTTTGGGGATCGGTGAAGATACCCGCTTACTGGAACACATTGCCGCAGGGGTACAAATTAAACCTGAAGCCCGTGAACATTTACCTTTCGCGGTTGATGAGACGAGCCTGATTGCGGCGATGAAGGCAACATTGATCAAAAGTCCTGCCACCGATTTAAGCTGGCCGAAACCATAGAAAAATACAGGCCGGATAATAATTTTACCGTTGCCGCGGCGATGCCGGCCTCGGCAACCAACAATTTACACCGCTCAGGCATCGCTGGATTGCTTTCGCCAGATACAAGCTGACAGCACCTGAGGTTTCTATCAATAAGACGAAATCACCCGCAGTAGCTTGAAAAGGGTTGTGAACTTATCTCAAAAAACAAAAAAATTGAGATAAAAAGTACTCAACTGGCTCAAACCACTTTAAACTATCTCAATAATATAAAAAATCGAGGTAGTTTGATGAAGCAGCCCTCTGCAATAATGCCGCTTTCCTCGCTCACAGGGGCTCAACTGGAAGCCCACCAGCAATATAATCGTATTCTTGACGACAAAGGCCGCTATCTGCCTTTTGATGAATTCAGGCACAGGGTTAAACGAGGCGACGATCCAGAATTAGCCTGGACGTTGACGCGTCATGCCCGTAGCGCATCCCTGCAGTTCATTAATTACCACAACGAGTTGGGAGAACGCGCCGGGTTTAACATCACGCCGCTGGTGTCAGAGACTTGCGAACTTGTGGACAAACACGCCACACAAACAGCGCTAAGGGAATACCTGCAGCAATTGCCAGCCGGTGGTGCTGAGTTATCACAATTACAACTTGATGAGTCGATCACCAGTAGCCAGCTGGAAGGTGCAAATACGACAACACTGGTAGCGCGAAACATGCTGGAAACCGGACGAAAGCCGCGTACCGAAGATGAACACATGATCGCCGGTAACGCCCGTCTGATGACTGCAATACCTGAGCATCTGGCAGAACCGCTCAGCATTGAGCTGCTACGGCATTTTCACGCGGCAGGGATGAGTGGCATTAACGACGCTAAATACCATCCAGGCAATTTCCGTGAAACCGATGACGTTGTGATCGCCGATTATGATGGCAACATTGTCCATCAGCCGCCAGTGGCAGCCAGTATCCCGGATCGCCTCCAGGCAGTTTGTGATTTTGCGAATGACCTTACCGGCCAGTACATTCACCCACTCATCAGGGCTTGTCTCCTGCATTTCATGCTGGCACATGAACACCCGTTCAGAGACGGCAACGGGCGCACCAGTCGGGCGCTGTTTTACTGGTACATGCTAAAGCACGGTTATGATGCCTTCCGCTATGTGTCGATAAGCCAGCCTCTGCACGCCGCACCGGTAAAATACGCCCACAGCTACCAGCACACCGAACATGATGGGATGGACGTCACGTATTTTCTTGAACATCAGGCCAGCATCCTTAAGCGGGCTGTGACGAAGTACCTCGATTTCATCCATGAGACCATTCACCGCCGCGCAGCCGTCGATCATCTGCTGGCCGGGTCTGGCGCACTTTCCCGCTTGTTACCACGTCAGATAGCACTACTGAATATCATGCTGGCTGAGCCTCAGAAGCATTTCACCGCCGCCGAAGTTAGCCAGATAATGGGTATTTCAGACGGTACAGCCCGCAGTGCATTGCGTGTTCTGGTACGAGAAGGGCTGGCGATGGAAATACAGGTTAATAACCAGCAAACCGCCTACACGGCCGTAAAATTGCGGTGAATATTTTAACGTATACAACTGTAGAATTTTAATCGCAGCAAGAAAAGGGCATAATTTGCCCATCACGCTACCATATGGTTATAATAAAAATACCATCTGGAGGTGCTTATGAAGGTTTTCACACCCACTACCTCGACTTACGAACCGGACAACTTGTGGAAACATGTCGGTCTGAATGTGTCCGACGGTGTCATGTTGGTTGGCGAAATCGATAAAGGTCTGGAAGGGCAAGTGGCAAGTCGAATTGTGTCTTGGGCCCACATCACCCAGGCGGATCTCCGTCGCATGACCGGTATTCCCGGCACGACATTCAACCGTAACAGTAAGACACGATTCACCCCGGCGCAGAGTGAGCGTCTGGTGCGTTTCATCCGTGTGCTGGATAAAGCCGTGGATCTGTTTGAAGGTGATAAAGCAGCGGCCCAGCAATGGTTGAATGAACCCAGCCGGGCGCTGGGATGGAAAAAACCCGCCGATTTGCTGGCTTCTGAATCCGGAGCCTGGGAAGTGATGAAGCTGATAACCCGTCTCGAGCACGGGGTGTATTCCTGAAACTCTGGCGTCTGACGAAAACCCGCTATCTGACGACTGCCTGGACGGGGCAGGGAGCAAAAGAAGCAGGTGGCCGCTGGAACAGTGTGGGTACTGCGATGGTGTATACCTCGGAAGCGGCTTCACTAACCATGCTAGAAACCCTGGTCCATCTCCATGCAGCCAACCTGCTTGATTCCTTCACTTTGCTTTCTGTAGAAGTGCCGGATGAACTGATTCAGGTCATTGAACGTGAGAGCCTGCCGGATAACTGGGCGGCATCTGAAGCACCAGGGTTGCTGGCTGAAATCGGCGATCAGTGGACAAGAAGCGGTGAGGCGGTGGCCCTTCGAATTCCCAGTGCGCTGTCACCGGTGGAGTATAATTTTCTGCTCAATCCGGCACATCCTGAATACCCAATGATTGTTCGGGATGCCGCCACAGTTCATTTCCGGTTTGACGAACGACTGAAATAACGCTCAAGGGAGCGATTGCCCCCTTATATCCAGTAAGCACCTATGACCTGTTATCAGCATGGCTTAATGTGATAACGAGAACTGCGACCTTCTCCTGGACCTTTTTGTAAGCACTCCTTTTCAAGTAAGTCGGCCAAATGCCGGGTTGCAGTGGCTTTACTCACCTTTGCGACAGCCTGGTATTGAGATGCATTGATTCCATTCTCGAATCCGCCATCGCCTCCATCCAGGAGTCGATTCAGTACCTTGATTTGCTCAGGTCGCAGATCCATTTCCTGGTGCTGAACCCAAAATAAGGTTTTCTGCAGGGTGCGTTCAACAACCTGATAGGCGTGATCTAACGTGGAATTCAGGGTGTCATAGAACCATGTGAGCCAATGAGTAATATCAAGCTGCCCATGCTGCGCGGTTTCCAGTGCCTTATAGTAGGCATCGCGCCGTTCCAGAATGGCTACAGACATGGCATACAGACGGATACTCTGCTGGTCGGCTTGAGCCAGTGCCATGTCAGTTAACATTCGCGTTATCCTGCCATTCCCATCTTCAAAGGGGTGCAGTGTGACAAACCAGAGGTGACAAATTCCCGCCCGCAGAAGCGGATCCAGGGACATGTCCTTTTCGCTTTCGTTAAACCAATGGATAAACTGGTTCAACTGCTCTTCCAGTCCTTCTCTTGGCGGTGCCTCAAAATGAACTACAGGTCGATCTATGCGGCCAGACACGACCTGCATTAACTCATTTCCACGCAACTGCCCAGGATTGATTTTGGATCCGATGATACTGTCAGCATCAGGAAACAAGCAGCAATGCCAGTGAAAGAGGCGATCCATTGTTAATGGCTCATGCTGCTTGTTGTTAGCCAGAGCATCGAACATCATTTCCGCCAGGCCTTCTGACTTATCATTGATAGGGTATGGCTGTTCAGATGTAACCCCTAGCCGCCGTGCAAGTGACGATCTGACGGACCCGACGTTTAAACGCTCATTTTCGATGGCTGAGCTGGCGACAATGTTGGCCAACAGCGTGTCGAGGGCTTGAGCATTCTGGCGACTACCAAGACATGAGCTTGCTCCCAACAGAATGCCTAATTTCAAGCGGACAGAGCGAAGTAGGGGGAATACCTGGTCATTCTGCCAGGTGAAGCTCGGCCATCCGTTTTTCTGCCAGATCCACTGTGTCATCTTTACGCCCTTGATGTTGATGGTGAGCCGATTAAGGAGGTTATTCGGCTCACCGCATGAGCCGAATATACACCCTAATCAGCTCACGCCACAACTGTTCCGGTGCTAATCGGTATCAGCAAAGTTCTGCCATAAAATTGAGTTTAAGTAATTTTGCGCATGCGCAAATCTGGAGGGCTGTAATGTCGGATAAACCCAGTCATGACTGGTTGTCGTACAGTGACGTTAATAAAGCAGATGCAGATTTTCTGGCAGAACGGCCAGTGATTATTGAAGAAGGCAGAACGATGCGCACAATCGAGAAGATCGAGAATGATTTGGAACGAGCACGCCGGGAGCGTGATGTCTGGAAAACAAATCGTGGTGGTCAGTCGAACTATGAGATGGCAAACGTGGTGGTATCAGCGTTGGAGAAAGAACTTTCAGAGGCTATCAGTAACCAGGGCAATGAGGCTGATTAATCACTGGATTCTGTCTTACCTTACCTTGGTGCGCATAATGTATATTATGTTAAATGAAGGCAATGTTTTCCGTTCTCTTAAAAAGATAACCTACCTCAATGACTTGCATGCATATAGAGTATAGATCTAACGCTGCAAATTTAGGTGTACGCCCCCTGCCTCTTTCTACAGGACAACGAATTTAATGGGAAATAATCCATTTAATGCCCAATGGAGTCGGTCGGGAAATCTTTTGTGTCACGGCCATTGGGTCATTACATATCACCGTGTTCCAGTGATACTTCCCGAACCTTATCTGGAAAAAAATCTTGAAACTAAAGGAATTTATTCAATTATCGATCCAGATGATGAGTTGTATCTCGATGGACTAGATGAAGATGATTGGATCCTTAAAAATGTGGAATGGTTAGCTGACTGTTTTATTGATAATGAAATCCCGCTTGATGAGATGAACTTTCGCTACTTTTGGCAGGCGGTAAATCCTCATGACTGGCGTTGTACTAGTTGTGCAGGCTGTATGTAGCTGGAACCCTGGTTCCAGTGGATCTTACCCGCCTTCAGATATTCCCTGTTATCTCAGGCAGTAGTTGTTCGATAACACCGATAATGCTTCTGACCCTCTGTGGGATAAAGCGGGCGTCGGGATAGACAGCGTAGAGGAAGCGGTCAGGTAACCGGTAGGCTGGTAATACCGGAACTAGCCTACCGGATTGCAAAGCCCTGGCCGCGAGTGGTCGCTGCATGCCACCGATACCGATACCTGACTCTAGCGCCTGTAACAGCGCTTCACTATTGTTGGCCCGGAAAACGGTATTCACTTTCACGTCGATAGTTTCATTACCAGAGACTAACCGTAGTGGCGCTTCCAGCTCTATGCCGCTAAATCGCACGTGTGGATGCGCAGCCAACTCGCTCACGGAATCAACCGGTTTAAAACCGGGTGCGGCAAAAAGCGCCGTTTCAATACGTGCCAGCACCCGCGCCGCATGCGCTTGCGGAGGCTCATTGCTCAGCCGCAACGCGACATCTACCCCTTCACTGACGAGATCTGCGATGCGGTCGTCAAGTGAAAGCATAAGGTGCAATCCTGCATTCATTTTCTGAAGAGCCAGCAGATGTGGCAAAAAGATCTGACCCAGACCGCTCGGCAACTGCACATGTACCCTGCCCTGCCATTGATGATCTGCCGGGTTCAGCCGCCTTTCTGCTTCCCGCATGGCTTCCAGTAAAAGCTGCATATCACGCCGGTATCTTTCTCCCTGCTCGGTAAGCGCCATCACGCGCGTTGTACGATGCAGCAAGACCACACCGAGATCCTCCTCAAGTGAAGCAATCTGCTGACTGACCGCAGATTGCTTCATACCGCTCTGGCGGGCGGCTGCAGAAAAGGAGCCTGCTTCTGCTACACGTAAAAAGGTAGCAATGGCATTGAGCTTATTATTCATTTAGTGATTCTGCTTATAAGTGCCATCAGTTTCATGGGATATATGTGGAAAAAATAATATATCACACTGTTTCTGTCACCTTCTGTGGAGAAACACCATGAATAAGATGCAGCAACAAAAGGTCGCCTTGGTTGCCGGCGCCAGCGGTATTGTCGGTAGGCAGCTTGTCAAAACGCTACTGCAAAATGAGTGGGAGGTTATTGGCCTGAGCCGAAATGCATTATCTCACCCTGATAGCATTCCGATAGTAAACGTCGATTTACTGGATGCGCAGCACAGTGCGCAGACATTGCAACCACTCAGCGGTATCACACATATTTTTTACAGCGCCTGGGTGAACGCCGTGAATTGGACAGAAATGGTTGAACCGAACGTCACCATGCTGCGCAATCTGGTCAGTAACATTGAGAAAACTGCCCCGCTACAGACTGTAAGCCTGATGCAGGGATATAAAGTCTATGGCGCGCATCTTGGACCGTTCAAAACCCCGGCGCGTGAAAGTGATCCCGGCATACCAGGTGCTGAATTTAACGCCGCTCAGCTCACATGGCTCAGCCATTTCCAGCGTGGAAAAACGTGGCACTGGAATGCAATTAGACCAGGTGTGGTGGGTAGCACGGTGCCCGGCAACGCCATGAATCTCGCACTAAGCATCGCACTGTATGCATCGCTGTGTAAGGCTCAGGATTTACCTCTCCGCTTTCCCGGTTCGGAACAAACCTGGAACAGCATTGTTGATCATACTGACGCCGGATTGCTGGCAGAGGCTACGCTGTGGGCAGCTACTTCGCCTATGGCCCAGAACCAGGCTTTCAATGTGAATAACGGTGACGTCTGGCGCTGGAGCGAGTTGTGGCCACGCATCGCGCGCTGGTTTGAGCTGGAATCCGCACCGCCGGTCAGACTGTCATTTCACCAGTTATTTAAGGACTACCGTGCTGCATGGCGCGAGCTTGCCGAGCAGCGGCTAGTGGAAGCGGACATTTTACAGTTGAACGATGGGAGTTTTGCAGATTTCGTGTTTGGCTGGAATTACGACATGTTTGGTGATGGCAGCAAGCTGCGCCGGGCGGGATTCCCACATATGCAGGCAACCGACGAAATGTTTTTCAGCCTGTTCTCGCAGCTGAGAGCCGCTCACATTATCCCATGACAAAGCATAGCGCCGCATATTTCAGGTGATGTGAAGTGGTCAACAAAAACTGGCCACTTCGCCAGAGTCTACCGAAGTACGGTGCTGGTTTATTAGCGCTGATTTGTGGGTCATCTCAGCACCGAAGTGGCCTTGTTAATTAACTATTCTTTACTCAACTCAGAAATCATAATTCATAGAAACTTTCAGCGTGCGTGGCTCGCCCTGGAATACATAGGTACCCAAATCCTCAACGCCCGACCAGTATTTCTCGTTTGTAACGTTATCAACACCCGCGCGCAGAACCATTTCATTCTGATCGGCATTCAAGTTCTTACGATAGCGAACACCGAGATCAAGCGTGGTGTAACTGTCGAGCTTTTTAGTATTCGCCGCATTGGCATATTGCGAACCAGTATGGTTCACTTTCGCGGTAGCCGTCAGCCCATCTACCGGCTTGATGTCGTATTCCGCGCCCATAACCATATAGAAGCTGGAGACACCAATCGCATCTTTACCGTCAGTTTTGCCGCCTGCGGTATGCGTCTGCTCAGGATCCAGCCACATCGTGCTGCCGTTTAAGCGCAGCCCCAACATTGGTTCGCCAAACGCGTTCAACTCGATTCCCCGGTTACGCTGCTCACCCTCGAGCGCGTAATAGTTATTGGCGTTAAGAACGGCAGAAGGCTTTTTGATTTCGAAAAGCGCAAGTGCCCCGCCGACACGCTCGTAATCAATTTTCACCCCGACTTCATCTTGCTTAGAATGCGCGATACCGGTGCTTTGCCCGTAGTTTGCCGCCCCTTTTGGCGCATTGCTTCCCGGTTGCAACGCTTCGGTATGGTTCGCATACAGGGAAATATCATTCCACGGTTTATACACCAGCCCGAAAGTTGGCATCCAACGGCTTTGCGTATACCGCGAGGAAGTGTCTTCGAGGCCCGTTTTGTTGCTGTAGTTGCGCACCACTACTTTTTGATGACGCGCGGCTGCGGTAAACAGCACACTGTCATCCAGGAAGCCTAACGTGTCACTCAGCAACCAGCCTTGCGTGCGGTTACGCGCCGTGGTCAGAGGGTCTAAATAGTCCCCACCAAAGTAGGCATTAGCCGGTTCTGGCACATCGTGATTGTCGTAAATATTCGTGGTTGGATTTTTTGCCGACATGCGCCATGCGGTGGCATCGCGTTTGATTTGCGCAGAATATCCGACATTCACTTTATGAGAAATCTCACCCGTATCGAAATCGCCGCGCATCCCTGCCATACCGCTGAAGGCATCAATAATACGGTTGGTATCAATACGGCCCACGGTGGCATCACCATTTTCATTCAATAGCTTAGGCGCGCTGTAGGTGCCGGTTTCGTGAGCGTGTTGTGCACCTAACGCCGCGTAAGTCGTCCAACTGTCGGTCAAATCAAACTCGGCTTTTGCCATGCCAAATTCGTTTTCGATGTCGCTGTAGCCCCATTTCTGGCTGTAGTTTTTTGTGGCACTCGGCACATCAGGAATGAAATCAACACCGCTGATATTGATGCCCATGGTACCGCCATGGAACGTTTTCTTCTGGTAGCCAAAATCCAGAGATGAGCGGAAACGGTCGGTTTTATAATCCAGGCCGATGGAAGCAAGCGTGGTGCGGCGTTTGTCATCCTCGACCACAGCTTCCCCTTCGCGATGCAATAGATTAACTCGCGCACCAAACTGGTTGTTATCGCCAAAGCGGCGTCCCACATCCAGCGAACCGCCCACCTGCGAATCTGAAGTGTAATCGACACCAATCTGGGTGGTCGGTAGCGCTTGCGCTCGTTTCGGTTCAAGGTTAATCATGCCACCAACACCGCTGCCCGCAGCGCCATTGAGCAAAGCATTCGCGCCTTTAAAAACTTCGACACGTTCAAGCATTTGAGTGTCCATCACCTGGCGCGGCACCACGCCCGACAGGCCACCCATCGTCATATCGTCACCATCAAGTTTTAAACCGCGAATACGATAGGTCTCAGCAAAGTTGCCGTAACCTTGTACCGCCTGCACACCCGCATCATTGCTGACAACATCGCCAATGGTTTTGGCCTGCTGATCCTGAACCAGTTTCGAGGTATAGCCGATAACGTTGAACGGAACGTCCATCGCTTTTTGCTCACCCAACATGCCTAAACGCCCGCCGTGAGCGATTTGTCCGTCCATATAAGCCGGAACCAGTTCATTACCGCCGGGTTTGAATGCGCTATCGGCATTGGCCTGAACGACAATCGTATCTTCTTGATTCTTCTGCGTTGTGGTGTCGTTGTTGGCTGCGTGAGAGGCTTGAGTGAATGCCCCGATTGCAACAGCAATCATAGACTTACGTAACATGAAGTTTTTACCCAGAGACTTGTGCATGATTTTCTGTCCAAAAATACCAAATGAAACAAAATGGCCCGTAATCGGGCCTGATTCTTATTTTTTGAGGTCGATTCTTACGATGCTGTCCGGGCCATTCGTGGAATGATCTTTGTTAAAGGCTTGCTTGACGGTGACATACAGAACTTGCCCATCATCAGAAAGCAGCAAGCTGTTAGGATGCGGCTTTAAATCCCAGGACTTCTTCACCGCATAAGTGGTGCCATCCAGGCTCAATAATTTGCCAGACTCGCGCTGAGTGATGTAAATCTCATTGCGTTTGGCATTGAATTTCACTGCCAGTGAGTCGCCCACCGCCAGTTGCTTAATCACTTCTCCGGTACGGATGTTCAGTACCAGCGTGGTTTTCGCTTTCGAGTTATCCGTGACAAACAAACGGCCCGTCGCGTTGTCTTCTGCAATATTGAGCAGCAATGCCGGTTTTTCACCCAGCGGTTTCCAGCGTTTTTCGATGCTGTTTGTTTTCGGGTTAATCACCAGAATCTCACCACCACCATTCGCGGCGTAAATACGATCGGTAGTTTGGGAATAATGCAGGCCGGTCATCCATTTACCGGTATTTTTGATACGGGTTTTGAGCTTCAGATTTTCGGCATCCACTACCCAGATTTGCGCAGGGTCTGCAACCGCACCGATGTAGAGCAGACCGTTATGCAGCAGCACCTCACGCGCACCGTAAGGGAAGCCCTCTTTGTTACGCTCGTTAAATAAAATACGTGATTTCACTTTGCCATCAGCGGTATTCACCGCACTCAGGCCGCCATCCAGGGAGTTGGTCACATACACAATCTGGCCATCTGGCGAAATCGCCATACCGAAGTTTTTCAGGTCGGTGTGACTTGCGCCCACGGTTTTCAGCGTCGTGGAATCCAACTTGTAGATAACCCCGCCCTGCACATCTTTAAAACCTTCCGCGCTGGCGACATACAGCACATCGCCCTTAGGGCCGAGCGCCATTTCGTAAAGCCCGGCAGCTAGATCACGCTGTGTGGTGTCGGTGGCGACGTTTTTTTGCGTGACAGGAGGAGTGGCAGAAGTTTGCGAGGATTGTTGAGTTGCGCAGCCGCTCAACGCGACTGTCAGAAACAGCGCAACTGCTGTGAATTTCATTTTCATCTGGAAAATCCTTTACCGTTCAAATCATTCAGGGTGGCTCTTTCGGTTTATATTCCCGATAAGATTGACGACGCCACGGAATATCTCAGTGTTTCCCTGTGAACGAATTTCACATCATGCAGGATAGTCCCTATCAGACCCGCCAATAACAAAGAGAATGAGAACTATACTCATTAACATTTCGTAATCAAGCGTAAATGGCTGAATGGATGAAAAATATTGCGCCAGTAGTGGCTTCTGAAGCTTTGAGTTTGGACAGAATCACATGGATATCTAACGAGTGGGTATTCTGATTCAATTGATACAAAGTGGACGGGCAGCTATGAGCGAGGAGCAGACGTTGTGCCTGAAAAATGCAATGAATAATATCCAGTTTAAAAGTGAGGCTACTGCTCGCGATAGTTCAAGCAAGGTGTTTTAGGCAGTATCAGCATCCAAAAGAGAAGTACCATAAGAATTGTCGATTGTACAAAGCCAGCGACTGTCACTGTCCTGCCGAAATACATAGGTTGCGCGACGTGTCGTTTCAACTATTCCACTATGCCCATCGGGGAAACGAAGTACTGTTTCCATGATAACGAGAGCATTGCCGCCACCTTCTATGACCTGCATATCCCCCTGTTCTACAATAAGCTGATCCTGAAAATAATCAGAGATAGCAATAAAAGCTTTACGGATATTATCTTTACCTTTGACGATCATACCAGGCTTCACCACCAGAGCAGCATCTTCAGAATAGTGCTCCATCAAAGAGTCAAAATCTTTAGCAGAGATCGCTCTGTCACACGATTCAATGATCTGGCGTAGAGGATGTGAGTGCATGAACATTACCTTTATTAAATGACCAACCCGTATTACCAATCAACTCGACGTATCTGTATAGCTACCAAGATTTATGAGTTTCCGCTCCTGGCACTCACCAGCCCACCAGGCACAACCGCGTCGTCTATGAGTGGCAACTGATTATTTCCGATTTAAATCGCACGGATGTTACGTGCGATATACATGAAATCGTTGTGAGAAAGGGTAATGTGATGATTTTAATCCATAATAATCAAACTTCAAGTGTACAAAACCTCACCGATTCAGATATGTTATTCCCTGACACCCACACTATTCAGAGGGCTTCCGATGACCGATTTCGTTTTTTTCAAAAAGGGTAAGCAAATCACCGCATTGGTAAAATCAGATGCTGATGGTGCTGCTCAGCTTGCAAATCAGGGCTATGAAAAACAGTTTGAAGAAATAGACGCGCCCGATCCCGAAAAAGCCCTTCTTCGTTTTGCAGATATCCGAAATGAAGAGATCGTGACAGAGCATGCCTTCACAACAGGTGCCGTATTCAGTGCTATCAGTAGCGTATTTCTTAAATAGCCTTCATCTGGCGGTTTTTCACCTGAAGTCGTCATGAGGTTTATTGCCATAAAGCCTCA